>NZ_JBQFZP010000007.1:0-213702 GCF_056542305.1 Ruegeria sp. AD9 | reverse complement strand
TCTCATCTCCACTCTCTGATGGTTACGATGAGCCTGAAATCCTCCGCTACGCAATCAACCTAGTCTGTTCCATGGGTGCTGATGGCGGACACGAAAAAGATGCAGTTGCTGCCGAATTGCGTGCAGGGCAGGCATCCATGCATCACGGGCATCTATTTCACGCATCAGGGCCCAATAACACAGACGATAGACGCATTGGTGCGGCGTTGCGTTTCATAAAGCCTTCAATGAAACAGCAGAATGGCGTGAAAACTTTGGTTGCGCTAGTCGCAGGGCGAGATGATTTTGGGCATTTCTTACTTGCGTCCTCCCCTCAGGGCTTTTTGCATGAGAACGATTTCGTTTTGTGTCAAAGGGATGCAGACCGCAAGAAACAAATACTCTTCGCCGGAGTGTAATGGTTCCCTTAGCAAGTTCAGAACCATTGTTATTTCGACCCAATAGCCGACCTGAAGCGCTAAAACTGGCGGACCTACAAGTGTTATCATCGTCGCTCAGCTTTTCTTCCATCGGGCAAAAAGCTGAAGAGGTAGTCTACGGCAAGCTCGAAATTAGACTATTCATTGCTAGCTCATAAGGCATTCTGTTTGGTCTTGTCAGAAGAACTTTGCTTAAGCGAGGTAGGGGTGTTGCATAGCTTTTTCCCATGACCAGACCTGCCTCATTCAAATACTTCAAAACCAGCCCCGTGATAATCCGCCTTGCGGTGATGCTGTATATCCGTTTCCCGCTCTCGCTTCGAAATGTCGAAGATCTGTTACACGAGCGAGGCATCGACGTGAGCCACGAAACTGTCCGATATTGGTGGAACAGGTTTGGCCCTATGTTTGCATCAGAGATCCGAAGAAAGCGTGATCAGCAACTCAGAGCCTTTTCAAAATCGAAGTGGCACGTTGACGAGGTTTTCGTGAAGGTGAATGGCAAGCGGCATTATCTTTGGCGGGCTGTGGATCATGAAGGCGAGGTGCTGGAAGCCGTTGTTACCAAACGCCGAAACAAAGCTGCAGCGCTGAAATTCCTCAAGAAATTGATGAAGCGACATGGTTGCGCCGAAGAGATCGTCACAGATCGCTTCGCTTCCTACATGGCTGCGCTCAGAGAAATGGGCGCGCTCGAAAAACAACAGACGGGAAGGTGGCTCAACAACCGCGTCGAGAATTCGCACCTGCCGTTTCGACGACGCGAACGCGCGATGCAGCGTTTCAGGCGAATGCGAAGTTTGCAGAAATTCGCCTCCGTCCATTCCTCTGTTTACAATCACTTCAGCCAGGAAAGATCGCTAGCCAGTCGAGACACCTTCAAGCTGACCCGCACCGCCGCTCTCGCCGAGTGGCGTCAACTTTGTTCCGGATAGGTTCGCGGTTTCCGCGGCAAACTGAGACTGGTTCGAATTCGTCTGACAGCACCGCCATTACTCCTTCTAACAGAGAACTATGTCTGCCCCGGCGTCTTGGCTGTGCAACGCAGTTTCGTGAACCACGCCAGATTTCCGAAAGCCCAGGATCGTATACCCTGGTCGCTATTGCGTTCCCTTAAAAGAACACCCGTTAAGCCGGAAAATAAAAAACACTATAAACATTAACAAAAATATCAATTTGATATAGAGTTATAGTGTTTTTGTTCTGTATCGCTTGGGTTTTCGTGTGACACAAACGCTTTATGACAAATACGGTGGCTTCAAAACGATCAGCCGTGTCGTGATGACCTTCTATGAAATGGCGTTGGATTCGGATGATATCGGCCATTATTTTGAAGATATCGACATGCCTCGGCTGATTGATCATCAGACGAAATTCGTATCGTCCCTGATTGGCGGACCGGCGTCATTCAGTGATGACAGGATCGAAGCCGTTCACAGGCATCTGGGTATTTCACACGACGAATTTGATGTGATGGCTGAGCTGTTTGGCGAAGCGCTGAGCGTGCATGGTATGTCCGATCAGGATATCAAAACCGCGCTGGCTGCAATTGAAGGGAAGCGTTCAATTATCGTCGCCCGAAACGCGGCATGAGCATTCATGCGATAAACGAACAGCTGTTACGCGCCATCGGTGTCGGCATTGCCGTGGTGCGCGCCTCGGATCTTCAGTTCGTGTTTCATAACGGACCTTTCGCAGAGTGGTTTGGAACCCCCGAGAACGGCAGTACTCTTACGGACATTCTGCCTGCCCTTGATCCCAAAGAACTTGAAGACGTCAAGCAATCGGGCCTGAGATATTCGGTTGAGTTGCAGATCAAACCAAAGCGGCGGACCTTGATCTTTGCGGTCGCAGTTTCGTTGGCAAGCGGATTGTCAGAGCAGGTTCTGATTGTCGAATGCCAGAACATCACGCGCATTCGCGAGCTGGAAAGTATGATCGACAGCTATTCCACCATGGTCGAACGCAACACGCGAGAGCTGGAACGCGAAAAAGAACGGGTTGAACGCCTGCTTTTGAACTTGATGCCACGGGCGGTTTATGAAGAATTCAAGACCTTCGGTGTTGTCACTCCGCAGCTCTACAAGCAGGTGTCTGTGGTCATGCTGGACTTTGTGGGTTTCACCGATTTCGCGGCCAAGACCGACCCGACAGTGACCCTGAGTGAGTTGAACGACATTTTCACGGCGTTTGACAGGATCGTTGAACAATTCGGGTGTGAAAGGATCAAAACAATAGGTGACGCATATCTTGCGGTCTCAGGCATGCCTGACCCGACACCCGATCACGCGACTGCAGTGGCTCATTGCGCGGTACGTTTCCTGCGTTATCTCGAACGCCGTAACGAAAGCCATCCGCACAAATGGCAGGCCCGGATCGGTTTGGGCATGGGGGCCGCAGTCGGGTCTGTCGTGGGCATTCAGAAATACGTCTACGACGTTTTCGGTCCGGCGGTAAATATCGCGTCCCGACTGCAAATTTTCGCTAATCCTATGAAAATAGTTGCGCTGGAAGAGATGAAATACGCCCTGATTGACGAGTTTCAGGTCTCGGACCTGGGACGTGTCGACATAAAGGGAATGGGCGAGATGAATCTTATCAACGTAACGTCCGGGCTGAGCTTACCGCAAAGCAGTCGAACTTTTTGAAAGGTGTCAGTCGTCCTGCGGGATCAGACCCAGCCCTCGCAGATAGATACCAATGCCGCTTTCCAGCAGGTCTTCCGGGGGGAAGGGAGACGTCGCCCCGGTATTGCGCGCGTATAATTCGACCACGCCATGGCTCATCGCCCAGATGTGCGCGCTGAACATCGACGCGGGCGGGCGCTTTTCTGGTGGAATATGTTGCGACAAGTCAGCGGCTGCTTTCTCGAGAACCGATTTGGCCCGATTGGCGGCCATGGATAATTCTGGGGTGCGATTCAACGAAATTCCGCTTTCAAACATGGCGATGTAGTGGCCGGGGTTCTTCCGGGCAAAAGCCAGATAGGCCCGCCCGGTTGCCTCGAAGGCGGACAGGGCAGAGGGTTGGCCTGTGTCATAAGCGTATTGCATCAGGTCCGCGAACATCTCGAATCCCTGCCGTGCGGCTTCGGCGATAAGGTCTTCGCGCCCTTCAAAATGGCGATAGACTGCGGCTGGTGTTACGCCAGCGGTTTTGGCGGCTTCAGATAACGTAAAACCTGTCGGCCCCTTTTCTTCGATCAAGGACAAGGCTGCCTCGATCAGAGCTTGCTTTAGGTTTCCGTGATGATAACCGCGTTTCGACATCCCGGCCTCAGGTTCTTCGATTAGGTATTGGAAGACAAGGGGATAGACCAAATACACCCGGTCGTCCAACACTTGCCCTTGAAAGCCTTGGCCGGGCAGGGCGAAAACGCAATCTACGCTTCCCAGACATCCGGACCACCGCAGATCAGGGGATCAATGCCACCAATGCTTTTTGCGTCCTTCTCATCATAGTCCAGCGTGTGCAGGACCGTTTGAATTGCTGCAAGACGGGCGCGTTTCTTGTCGTCGGACCGGACTATTGTCCAAGGAGATATGTCTGAATGTGACCGGGTAAGAGTTTCCGAAATCGACTGTGTGTATTCATCCCACTTGTCCAACCCTGCCACGTCAATCGGGCTGAGTTTCCATTGCTTTAACGGGTCGGTTTCACGGGCCAGAAAACGGTTTAGTTGCTCAGCGCGCCCGACATTGAGCCAGAACTTGAAGAGTTTGATGCCATCATTGACCAGACCCGTTTCAAGCGGCAGAACCTGACGAAAGAACCGCTCGCGCTCTTCCCGGGTGCAGAAACCAAAGACGTTTTCGACCACGCCGCGATTGTACCAGCTGCGGTCAAAGAACACGATCTCGCCGGCTGCAGGCAGGTGCGGGATGTAGCGCTGAAAGTACCATTGACTGCGTTCAGTTTCCGAGGGTTTGCTGAGCGCCACATTGCGCGCGCCGCGCGGGTTCAGGTTTTCGCGAAACCGTTTGATCGTTCCGCCCTTACCGGCAGCATCGCGGCCTTCGAAGATGATGGCGATCCGTTGCGCCGTGTCCTTGACCCAAGACTGCATTTTGACCAGCTCGATCTGGAGCAGTTCCATCTGCTCTTCATAGTCCTTGGGTTTCATCTTCTCGCTATATGGGTAGGTCGGGTTCAGGATATCGCCTTTCTTCGAATTCTCGATCTCATCCCGCATAGCTTTGGGCGCGCTATCCTGAAAATACTTCTCGATAGAACCTTTTTCGGTCCGAGCCATATGTCACCTCGCGATAAAACCCATATCCGACTATGGATTAGAGCTTGGATTAACGCAAACCTGCACGCTGCGCTGCACGATCAATTGCGGCAGCAACTTCGGGCGCTGCGACAACCTGCGGCATGTGACCGATCCCCGGTAACGCGACCAGTTCGGCCTGCGGGATTTGCTGGATCAGACGTTGCGAATGCCATTCAAGGCCGACAGTGTCATCGGCGGTGCCGTGAACGATTTCGGTTGGCACTGAAATCTCACCGTATCGCGGCTGCAATTGGGTTATCTCATCCAATAGGTTGGCCCGTTGCTTGGCATTTGCATGCATGGAACTGCGCCGAATGGTCAGGCCGGGCCCAAAATGTTCAGCATATCCAGCGGGGGCCGATTGGGGCGCAAATACACTGTCCAATGCCCGCGTTACGTACCAATCGGGCACAAAGGAAGAAATCAGAGGCAGGGCGAGCGTATTGCCGAGCGTGGTAGACGCTAATTGGTTAAACCCATCCAGCGGCGTTTCCCACGGAATGGCGGCGGGTGCGATCAGAACAAGTGCTGAGAGGTCGTCGGGCCTGGTGACTGCCCATGCTAGTGCCACTGAACCACCGTAGCTTTGGCCCGCCACGACAGGCTTGTCCGCCCCAAGCTGGGCAGCAGCTTTTTGCAGGATATCCGCTTGCTCCGTGATCATTTCACCGTCTGGGTTGAAACTTTCTGAAAACCCCAGGCCAGGCCGGTCAAAAACGATGACGCGGTAGCTTTCCGCCAGAATAGGTGCCAGCGCAAAGGTCATGTCGCGGGTGTTGCCGCTTGAGCCGTGAAGAAGGACCACATCTGGCCCATTCCCTATGACAACCGCATGAACCGCGATTCCGTCGACATCAAGAATCTGGCCTTCGGGTGGGAAAGCCGCTTCTGCCTGTGCTTCATTCCGGGCGCTGCGCCACGCAGTCACAGCGACAAGGCCCAGAATGATGAGGCTAAAGGATATCAAGGTCTTAGTGGCCAATTTTGCTCATATCAAAAGGCGTCGTCTGATAGATTTCGTTTATCCAGTTTCCGTAAAGAAGATGCGCGTGACTGCGCCAACGGTTTTGAGGTGTCTTGGATGGGTCATCATCCGGATAGTAGTTGATCGGCACGTTGATGGGCGTGTCATTGGCGACGTCGCGGTCATACTCCTGTTTCAGCGTGTCGCTGTCATACTCAAAATGATTGAAGATATACAGCGCGCGGTGGCTGGGATCTTCGACCAGACAGGGACCCACATCATCGCTGCCCAGAAGGGTCGTCAAACCCTGCGCGGCGTCGATCTCATCTTGTTTCATTTCCGTCCAGCGGCTGACCGGGATAACGCAATCGTCAGAGAACCCACGCAAAAAAGGTGATGCAGGGTTCAGGTTGCGGTGGCGGAAACAGCCAAAGGCCTTGGCATCCAGCATGTGTTTTCGGACACCGTGAAAATGGTTGATCATCGCCATCCCGCCCCAGCAAACACCAAAGGTTGAATGAACGTTGGTTTGGGTCCAGTCGAAGATCTCGCTGATTTCATCCCAATAGGTGACATCACCAAATTCCAGATGCTCGATCGGCGCGCCAGTAATGATCAGGCCGTCAAATTTCTGGTCCTTGACCTCCTGAAAAGGCTGATAGAACTCGGACATATGCTCGGCGGCAGTGGTTTTTGTCTGATGTTCCGTCATACGGATCAATGACAGTTCGATCTGCAACGGGGTTGCACCGATCAGGCGCGCAAACTGGTTTTCCGTCTGGATCTTCTTCGGCATCAGATTTAGCAGCCCGATGCGCAGGGGGCGAATATCCTGACGCATTGCCTGATCCTCGGACATGACCATAACGCCCTCTTTGTTCAGGACGTCAAAGGCGGGCAGATCAGAGGGAATTTTGATGGGCATGTGTCTGACTTCGAAGAGATTAGGGAAAACTGGTAGTTAGGCGTTATTGCGTCTGGCCTCAAGGGTGCGTTCGATCAACTCATCGAAATCGGCCGCATCGCGGATCTTGCCGATGTCGTTGGCATCAATCGTCACGCCCCAGTTCTTTGCCATCGCCTCGTATCGGGGCTGACGATGGGCCAGGGCTTGCGCATAGGTCCAGCGGACAAAATCATCGGGGTTGACCTCGGCCTCTGCACAGCCGTGTTGATCCAGATACTCGGTCCAGGAACGTGTCAGAAAATCAGCCTGATAGGACATGGGTTTTGGGGCCTTGTCGAAACGGCGCACAAGGTCGGCTGTGTGACCCTCGTCACCCTTCAGCCAGATCATGAGGGTGTGCCGCGCGAGTTCGGACAAAACCTGATCCCTTGGGTCTTCGGGATCTACCCACTCGCAGATGGATCCGCCCGTATCGCAGATAAAGTGAGGATATTTGTACAGACGCTCGGCGCGGTCGATGAAGTATTCGGTGTCCAGCAGCGCATGAATTTCGGCCAAGCGAAACTGTTCCTGCCTGCGGCGGTATTCCGGCATGTCCAAGCCGCCCAGATCGGGGTTTCCCGGCTTGCCCAGATAAGCGGCAACAGGTGTCAGGTTGGCGAATGAAATATTCGAACCGATATAGATCGAATCCGACAACAGCAGTTCACGCAAGAACGGAACTTTCATGGCCTCGGCCTTGGCATTGTCGGTGATGTACTCGCCCATATAGCGCGTGCCGATCCGGTAATCGATCGAGTAGTGGAACCAGTTCCCGGAATCTCTGAGGATGTTGGATACGTAGGTCTTGCCCAACCCCGACATGCCAAAGAACAGCACTTTCTTTCGGCTTGCCGTGCGCCAGTCATTGGCTGAGGTGTAGATCATTTTGCGCTGTCCTTTTTTGCCCTAGCTAAATCGGGCAGCGCACGGCGTCAATTGGGCCGGGGCGAACGATTGAGAACCAAAAGGCCAATCGCCAGAACGGCAAAGCCCAGAAAGGCGCTAGGGGGCAGGGACTCTTCGCGCAGCAATGCACCCAGAACAATAGCGACCGGAGGTATGACAAGTGTGACCAGCATCAGATTGCCACTGCCGGCCATTGCCAAAACCCGGTAGTAAAGCAGATATGCGCCGGCCGTTGCGACAATCGCATAGTACCCGATGGCCACCCAGGTTATTGCGGGTAACGCCAAGCTGGGTACTCCATCAACTGCTAGTGTTATTGGCAATACCAGCACTGTCGAAGCCGTCAGCATACCGGCGGCGGCAATCACCGGGGGAAGGTGCGATAATGTCTGCCTCGCCCAAGCCGCGGCACATGCGTAGGAAACTGTTCCGGCCAACACTGCAAGCTGAGCGGTGCTTTGCAGGCTGAAACTCAAGAAGTTCTACACTCCAATCGCGATTGAGACACCAAGAAACCCCAGGCAGACACCCAGTAGCCGGGTTTTTGTCAATCGCTCGTCGCGAAAAAACAGTGCTGCTATCAAAACGCCGAAGATCGCAGTTGCTGCATTCAGGATCGCCGTCAGACCCGTGTCAATGTAAAGCTGCCCCCAAAGCCATCAGGCTGAAGGGGATGACGTTGTTCAACAGCCCCATGACCAGAAAAGCGCCCCAGATACGGGGCGCACGCGGCACCTTGATCCGCCTGATACAAGTTACCAGCCACAAAACCAGCATGGCCCAGAATGTGCGGTGCAAAACCGAAGTCATCACGGGAAGCGTGTCCAGAGCGACCCGGATGGAAACAAAGGAGGCGCCCCAGATCAGTCCAAGGAGCAAAAGCTCGGCCCAGGCGCAGAGAGAGAGGTGTTTTTGTTCGTTCATGCGGGCACTGTTTCATTGAAGTTAACCAACGGCGACCCGGTTCATGCGAAAAAGCCCCGCAGAAACTGCAGGGCTTTACAGTTACATAAGATTACTCAGATCAGTTCAGAGCGTATGTGATCTGGAAACCAACGCTCCAGGCGCTGTTGCCTGTGAACGTACCACGTGCCGCGGGACCAGCACCATTCGCAGTGGCATCCCCGATGTCGGTGTAACGAACACCGCCCGAGATTTTTGCCTTCTCAAGCGAGTACGTGCCACCCAGACCGATGCTCCAGAACCCATCTGTCGGACCGAGGTTCGAAACCGGCGTACCTTGGGAAGTTTCGTAGCCCAGTGTCACAGCACCAGAAAACTCTTCCGAGAACTGATAACCCAAACCGAGCGAGTAGGTGAACGTGGCATCGTCATAGTCAACCAAGTTCGTGGGGGCCGGGTAGTTTGGCGGGTTATACACGAGCTGTGGCCAGTCGACCCAACGGATCGAGCCAAACAACAATGTCTTGGGCGCCACGCCTGTTTGAAAATCCAGATTCACCGACTGCGGTGTTTCAATCTCACTCGAAGTGTTGACAGGCAACCCTCCGGTCAAAGCACTGGATTCTGTCTGTGAAAGGTCGTGGCTGATCTTGGAGTTATAGGTCAGAGATACGCGCGCGGCGATCTCAGGTTTTTCCCAGGCGACACCCACGACATAGCCAAATGCGGTATCAGCGTTAGTATCAACTTGATACCCAAAAGTAATTGGTACAGTTATTGAAGCCTCGACGCGCTGCGCGCGAATACCGCCGATCGCACTGAATCCACCGTCGAATTTGTACCGCAGCAAAGCAGTAATCGCATCTGTGTCAGCAGTTGCCTGCAGCACTCGTGGGTCTGCTGGATTAGCCGGGTTGAACGAAAGCGGGTAGGCGGCCGCATACTGAATATCGGCACCGTAGGGTTGATCATAGATCAGTGCGAAATCAAGCTTATCGGTAAGCGCCGTTTTGAACCCAAGGTGCGGTGTAAAAAAGTCGTTCGCAACTTCACCTGAATCAATGGGTTGGCCGCCGTTTGTACCAAAAATGTCTGGCATCGTGCCGGTCACGCTTGGGTCGGTATACCCCAACCGAAACTGAACTGCAGAGCCTTCTTCAAAGATCAGGTTGATACCCTGACCGCTGCGGTCCAGACCGCCTGCAAAACCAGCCGTTGCTCCAACGCACAATGCGCACGTTGCGAGTAGTGTTGTTTTCATTCTGTCCTCCCGAACTTTTTTCGAGTATTTGCCTGGCGAAGAATTGAGTGAGTCCAGCGCTTACCCGTGTGTAATGCGCGATACTTTCTTTTCAGTTAGTTTAAGGTCAACTGGTGACGGTGCGTTACTTGTTGCCACTACAGTTCTGAACTGTTGCCAAACTGTTACGATTTTCGGACCAGATGTTCAGGAAAATGCCAGTAAAGATGACGGCAGCGCCGATCAGTACCCAATGGTCGATGGGTTCATGATAGAGGAGCATCCCGATTACTGCGATTGTCGGAAGACGTGCAAAATCAAAGGGAATGACCACGGTTGCCGGGGCTATGGATAGGGCATTGGTAATACAGAAATGCGCCAGCAAACCCGCCAGCCCAACCAAAATCAGGTAAGGAGCGGTCTGCGTTGTCGGAAGCGCAATCTGACCATCGATGCCAGCGGCTGTGGCTCCAAGGACTGCTTGCATTGCAGTCAGCCAAAAAACAATACACCCAATGCTGGCAAATCGCGTGAGCTTCTTGGTGGTAATCGTTGTAAACGCAAAGAATACTGCGGATGCGGCGGCTGTCATAAGGCCGGGGCTCAAGGGGGCAGCGCCGGGGCGCGTGACGATCAGAACGCCCGAAAACCCGATAAGCGCCGCTATCAACCTGAGCGGCGTCAACCGTTCGTTCAGAAACGGCGGCGAGAGCAGGATTACCCAAAGCGGCTGCGTGAACTCCAGCGCGAATACCTGCGCTAAGGGAGCCACTGCCACGGCGTAGAACCAGAGATTTTGCCCCGTGAAATGTAAGGTGTTTCGTAAGGCGTGCAATCCCAGCCGTTCCGTCGAAACTTGCTGCCAGTTGCGAGTCACAGTCAGGACAGTTGCAACAACAACGAACCCAACGATGCTGCGATACATCATGATTTCAAAGGTATCATGCGCAGAACTCAGTTCACGCCCTGCAACCGCCATGGAAGAGAATGAGGCGATCGCGCCGGTCATCCATAGACCGGCCTTGATTACGTCTTTCTGCGCATGGCTCATTTCGAGCGTCCCTCAGGTTGGTCGCGGGGCCGCGCTGCCAAAAGACCGCAAAGCCAAGCGCTTATGATAAGCAGACTAGGTTCGTCCGGCTATTCAAACGCCGAAGGTGCGCCAGATTCAAGGTCGTATAGGTGACTGCCCGGTACAAAGGCTTGAACGAGTAGGGCTTTTTGCCGCTCAATCAGTTAAGTTTTACGCAGACACCCGCCGGTCATTCCCACTCGATGGTGCCGGGGGGTTTCGATGTGATGTCATAAGTACACCGGTTGATGCCTTTGACTTCGTTGATGATCCGCGTTGCCGTTTCGCCCAGGAATTCATGGCTGAACGGGTAGTAGTCCGCGGTCATGCCATCGACAGATGTTACGGCCCGCAGCGCGCAGGCGTAGTCATAGGTGCGCCCGTCGCCCATGACACCTACGGTCCGCACTGGCAAGATGGCAACAAAAGCCTGCCAGATGTCGTCATAGAGGCCGTGTTTACGGATCTGGTCGATAAAGATCGCATCAGCTTCACGCAAGATGCCCAGTTTTTCGCGGGTGATTTCACCGGGGCAGCGGATTGCCAGACCAGGGCCGGGGAAAGGGTGACGTCCGATGAAGCTTTGTGGAAGGCCAAGTTCGCGGCCAAGCGCGCGAACCTCATCCTTGAACAGCTCTCGCAGGGGCTCGACCAGCTTCAGGCCCATCTTTTCCGGCAAGCCACCGACATTGTGGTGCGATTTGATGGTTACAGAAGGCCCGCCCGAAAATGACACTGATTCGATTACATCCGGATAAAGCGTCCCTTGCGCCAGGAACTCGGCCCCTTCAATGGTGTCAGCGTGTTTTTGGAAGACGTCGATGAACAGCTTACCGATGATCTTGCGCTTGGTTTCCGGGTCGCTTTGCCCTTCAAGCTCGCCAAGGAACAGTTCGGATTCGTCCGCGTGGATCAACTGGATGTTGTAGTTGTCGCGGAACATGCCGACGACTTCTGTCGCCTCGTTCTTGCGCAACAGCCCGTGGTCGACGAAGACGCAGGTCAACTGGTTCCCAATCGCCTCGTGGATCAGGATCGCCGCGACCGAGCTGTCAACACCGCCCGACAAACCGCAGATGACCTTCTTGTCGCCAACCTGCTCGCGGATCTTGCGGATCATTTCTTCGCGATAGGCCCCCATGGTCCAGTCGCCCTTGAAACCGGCCAGCTTGACGAAGTTCGCATACAGCTTCGCGCCCTTGGGCGTGTGGTGCACCTCGGGGTGGAATTGCACGGCATAGAAGTGACGCGACGGATCGGCTGTGATCGCAAAGGGCGCGTTAGGCGATGTGCCGAAGACCTGAAACCCCGGTGCGATTTCACTGACGTGGTCGCCGTGGCTCATCCAGACCTGTTCATCCCCGTCGTCAAACCAGCCGTTCAGAATTGCCAGTTTGTCTTTCGGCGTGACAAAAGCCCGACCAAACTCGGCCGTGCCATGGCCGCTTTCGACCTTGCCGCCAAGCTGGTGCATCATCACTTGCTGGCCATAACAGATGCCCAGAATCGGCACGCCATAGTCAAAAATCTCTTGCGGAGCACGGGGCGAGCCCTCGCGCGTCACACTGTCCGGCCCGCCCGAGAAGATCACCGCGCGCGGGGCCATTTCCCGCACGAAATCCATCGTGACATTCTGGTAAGGGTGAATTTCGCAATAGACATTAAGCTCACGCAGGCGGCGGGCAATAAGCTGCGTAACCTGGCTGCCGAAGTCGATGATCAGAAGGCGGTCGTGGGATGTCTGGGTCATGTCAGCGCCTTAGGGCAAGCCCGCACATTTCGCAAGAGCGAGGTCCGATTCCAGCGCGGGAATCAAAAAAGATCACTGCAAAAATTTTTGACTCGAGGGTTTACACCGGTGGCTCCGTCGGCGCACTTGGACAGGGCAGAAGGGTACGCTTTCCAATTCCAGATTTCACCCTTGGCGGCCGGTTCGCCGGATTGCCGCGCGGCAATGTCGCTTTTCCCCCCAACTTGCCGCAATCCCTATGCTTGCGTCCGGGCAAACCTGTATCAAACGCTCAATCTAACCAACAACACGGGATCTTCTCATGACTGAGGCAAACACCCGGCGCAGGGCGAGAGGTGGCGGTGGCGCTGCCCGCCGTGCCGAGCGGACTGCAGTTCGTATCGAGACCGCGAAATACATCGAACGCAACATTCCGAACTTCGAAATCCTCAACGAAGAGGCACTGGAGATCATTGAAAACAACGCGGAAACCGTGTTGGAAGAGATCGGTGTTAACTTTGTTGATAACCCTGCCGCTCTGGAACGCTGGCGCGACGCGGGTGCGGATATCGACGGTGAACGCGTGCGCATTCCGCGCGGCCTTGCTCGTGAGCTGATTAAAACAGCGCCCAGCGAGTTCACCCAACATGCCCGCAACCCCGAGAAGTCGGTCGTGATTGGTGGCCGGAACATGGTTCTGGCCCCGGTTTACGGCCCTCCTTTCGTGCGCGATGCACAAGGCGGCCGTCGTTACGCGACGATGGACGACTTCAACAAGTTCGTGAAACTTGCCTATATGTCCAAGTGGCTGCACCATTCGGGCGGTACGGTGTGTGAACCGACCGACATTCCGGTGAACAAGCGCCATCTGGATATGCTGAAGGCGCACATGACCCTGTCGGACAAGCCTTTCATGGGCTCGGTGACCGATCCCAGCCGGGCGCAGGATTCGGTTGAAATGTGCGAAATCCTGTTCGGTAAGGAATTCGTCCAGCAAAACACGGTGATGACGTCGCTGACCAACATCAACTCGCCGATGACATTCGACGATGTGATGATGGGCTCGCTGGAAGTCTATGCCCGCAACAATCAGGCCTGCATCATCTCGCCCTTTATTGTGGGCGGTGCGATGGCGCCGGTCTCGGTGGCCGGTACTTTGACCCAGGTTCTGGCCGAGGTTCTTGCCGGTGTGGCGTACAGCCAGATCGTCCGTCCTGGTGCTCCCGCGATCTTTGGGGCATTCGTGACCTCGATCGACATGAATTCTGGCGCGCCGACCTTCGGTACGCCGGAAGCTTCGCATATCACCTATGGCGCGGGTCAGCTGGCGCGGCGTCTGAACTTGCCGTATCGGTCCGCAGGGTCGTTCTGCGGCTCGAAACTTCCGGATGCGCAGGCGGCTTATGAGACAGCGAACTCGCTGAACATGGGTCTGTTGGCTGGCGTGAACTTCATGCTGCATGCCTGCGGCTGGCTGGAAGGTGGCCTGGTGGCCGACTTCGAGAAATTTGTTATGGATGCCGACCAGTTGGGCGTTTTGCATTCGCTGGCCAAGGGCGTGGCCTATGATGACAACGCGCAGGCCATGGATGCGATCCGGGAAGTTGGCCCCGGCGGGCACTATCTAGGATGCGCCCACACGCAGGCGAACTTCAAGGAATCGTTCTGGAAGTCCGATCTGCTGGACTACAAGCCATATGAAACCTGGCAGGAAGAAGGTGCGCGTGATACGCGGGCTCTAGCCTCTGTGCGGGTTGAACACCTGCTGGCGAATTATCAGCAACCGCATATGGAGCCGGATACAGCCGCAGCGCTGGAAGCCTATATCGCCGAGAAAAAGGCCTCCATGCCGGATGCGTTTTCCTAATTATTGAATGACCGGGGCGCGGTTGGCCTGATACAGCCGCGCCTCACCCAACAGCGCGATAAGAATGTCGAGATGCCGGACCAGAGAGTATGCGGCATCATCTTCTTTGCGCAGTTCATTCACCTCTTTTTCCATCTCCATCAATCGCAGCAGGGCCTGACCTGAACCCGGCAATGACCCGTATCCCAGAATACGTTGCAGATGCCTGTCCCGGTTGTACTCTCTCGCTCCGAAATTGGCGGCTCTTGCCAACATGCGTGGGCGGTGAAGCATTGAGATCATTGTCATCAGGTCCTGCATCTTATGTGTCCTGTGTCTGAAGGTTTACCGGACTATTTAATGCACAACCTAAGCGGGTGTTGCCTGCGTGACAGCCTCTCCGAACGATGGTTTCACGACTGTTTATCTTTTTGAATCAAATCTGGTTCGTGCCTTGTGCGGTTAACGAACGAGTAACGAATGGACCTCTAGTTAGATTTGGTTAACCCGCTATCCGAGGGCGAAAAGTGACATTTTGTTTTGTCGACGAGGGCAAATAATCATGGAAAACAACATGGCTTTCACCATTCCGGCATGGGTTCCAGAGGGGGCGCAAAGATACCTTGCTCATACCGAAACCGGACGCTCGATCCGCGATATCGCGAGATCGGCAGGTTGCCATGCGTCAACCATCCTCCGGCAAATCCGGCGTATCGAGATGCGCCGTGACGATCCTTTGGTGGATGCGGCGTTGCAGTCGCTGGCAGAAACACATTTTTCCATGCCCGACGACGCAGGCGACGCGGTCGTGATCGCGGATGAAGCTGCCCAGGAAGAGGCGTTCGAAAGAGAGGCATTGCGCATTTTGCGCCGCCTGAGTGAGACAGGTTCGGTTCTTGCCGTGGCTGAAGAAATGGAAAAAGCGGTAGTCGTTCGTGACACCGGCAACGCCGGAGCGACCAGAACCGCGGTCGTCGATTGCGAGATTGCTCAGGCTCTGGCCTTAAAGGACTGGATTTCCTGCGATAATCCCGGTCGTATTTCACGGTACAGGATCTCTGCGGCTGGCCGAACGGCCCTAAGCCACCTGATAGCAAAAGCGGAAAACAAGGCGCGGGTGGGGACCGAAGTCGGATTTGCCGAAGCTCAGTCGTTGTTTCAGGCAAAAGCATCGGGTGGGGCGACTGACCGGATCAGGCGCATTCGCTATAGCGCCACCGAAAGCCCGTTGGTTGCCCTTGCACGCAGGCGTGACCGCGATGGCAAGCCTTTTCTGGATGAATCGCTTGTCAGCGCCGGAGAGCGGTTGCGCGAAGATTTCGAATTGGCGCAGATTGGCCCACAGGTTTCACAGAACTGGGACCGGTTTCTAACGGCTGGTGGCCGCAGCAGTTATGACAGTGAAAGCCACGGAGGAAAGGGGTCATCGGATGCGCGGGACCGCGTGGCGCGGGCCTTGTCTGAACTTGGCCCGGGGTTAAGTGATGTTGCCCTGCGGTGTTGTTGCTATCTCGAAGGGTTGGAACTGGCGGAAAAACGTATGGGTTGGTCGGCACGATCCGGAAAGATTGTTCTGCGGATCGCGTTACAACGGCTGAAACGCCACTATCAGGATCAGGCTGAACGCGACCGCATGATTGGCTGAAGATACAATAAAGGCCCGTTAAAACGGGCCTTTATTCGTCTTGTGAATACTCAAGCCAGTTCGGGCTCTGCCATCGCCTGAAGATGTTTCATCAGGTTTTCGGGCGAAGACACCCCATAGGGATCTTCGGGGCAGTTATCCATCAGGCCAGGTTCTTCGAACCAGGCTTCGACAACACCGTCGTTTACGATGGCCGCATAGCGCCATGACCGCATGCCAAAGCCCAGATTATCCTTGTCAACCAGCATACCCATTTTGCGGGTGAACTCGCCCGATCCATCCGGAATGACCTTGACGTTGGTCAAACCCTGATCTTGCGCCCATTTATTCATCACAAAGCTGTCGTTGACAGACATGCAGTAGATTTCATCGACACCCTGGGCAATGAAATCGCCATATCCGTTTTCAAAGCCGGGCAGTTGATATGTCGAGCAGGTGGGCGTGAACGCGCCGGGCAATGAGAACAGGATCACGCGTTTTCCGGCAAAAAAGTCAGCGGTGGTCTTGTCTTCCCAACGGAATGGGTTTGGTCCTTCGATTGATTCATCGCGAACACGGGTGTGAAAGGTCACGTTGGGCAGTATTGCTCCGGATTTCATGTTCAAGCTCCTGTGATTCACCTGTGATTTTGTCGTGACTTAAAACAGTTCTAAACTGCCTTCAATCGACGAAATGCCGCATTTTGAATTAATAACCTCTTCTCATTACTCATTGAAAACATGCGGTGAAACGGATTATTACAATCTCGTTTTCGCTCATGCGCGGCGGCGTTGCATAGCGGCTATGCGCCGCTGGTGTAACACTGCACATCTGTCTATGTTATGAGCGACAAGATTGACCTAAAGTCAGGAATATTGCCCGTGCGAGATCTGAAGATCCCCGAACAGCGCCATCCGGAAAAAGCGCACCGCCCGGATAATGCGCAGCCCAAGAAACCGAACTGGATCAGGGTCAAGGCACCCGGCGGCAAAGGTTATGCAGATACGCGCCGGATCATGCGCGACAATAATCTGGTCACCGTCTGCGAAGAGGCGGGATGCCCCAATGTCGGCGAATGCTGGAGCCAGGGCCACGCCACCATGATGATCATGGGCGAGATCTGTACCCGTGGCTGCACATTCTGCAATATCGCTACTGGCCGCCCAGACGACCTTGACGCCTTTGAACCCGGCCGGGTGGCACATGCGGTCGAAAAACTTGGCCTGAACCATGTGGTTATCACCTCCGTTGATCGGGATGATCTGAGTGATGGCGGTGCCGAGCATTTTGCTCAGACCATCCGCGCGGTGCGGCACCGCTCTCCCAAAACCACGATCGAGATTCTGACGCCCGATTTTCTGAAATGCGATGCTGACGTTCTGGAAATTGTGGTTCAGGCAAAGCCGGACGTCTTCAATCATAATCTGGAAACCGTACCGGGTTTGTACCCCGAAGTTCGCCCCGGCGCGCGGTACTTCCATTCACTGCGTCTTTTGCAGCGGGTGAAAGAACTTGATCCGTCGATCTTTACCAAGTCCGGTATCATGGTTGGGCTTGGCGAAAAAGAACAGCAGGTGCGTCAGGTCATGGATGACATGCGCGCGGCGGATATCGATTTTCTGACGATTGGCCAGTATCTGCAACCAACACCGAAACACCACGGTGTTGATCGTTTCGTAACACCCGACGAGTTCGCCTCATACGAAAAGGCAGCTTACGGCAAAGGCTTTCTGATGGTATCTGCGTCGCCGTTGACCCGGTCTTCCTATCACGCTGGTGATGATTTTGCCCGGCTGCGCGCGGCGCGTCTAGAAAAGCTGCAACACGCGTGACACCGGATCAGATCGCGCGACTGACATGTCTGCGCCACGAGCTGCATCAACAGCCTGAACTTTCGGGACAGGAAGAGAATACCGCCGCACGGGTGGCTGAACTTCTGCGCGACGCAGGCGCTGACCATGTCCTGACCGGAATAGGTGGGCACGGGATTGCCGCCGTTTTCGAAAGTGGCCAACCTGGTCCCACCCTGGGCATTCGCTGCGAACTGGATGGGTTGCCGATCCAGGAGTTGGCGGACCATTCCTATGTATCACAGGTCGCGGGCAAAGGTCATTTATGCGGCCACGATGGGCATATGACTATGGTTCTGGGCGTAGCAGACGGGTTGAAACATCACCGCCCCAAGAAGGGCCGCGTCGTATTGATCTTCCAGCCAGCAGAAGAGACCGGCCATGGTGCAATCGCTTTCCGGGCTGATCCCCAGTTCGCCGGGTTTGCGCCCGACCTCGTACTGTCTTTGCACAACTTACCAGGATTGGAGTTGGGCGCGGTCGAAATTTGTGACGGTCCTTCTAACTGTGCCTCACGCGGGATGCAGATTGTTTTGACTGGAAAGACGTCGCATGCCGCTGCTCCGCAAGATGGGGTGTCACCTGCCAGTGCGCTGGCAAGTCTGATGCCGGCTTTGACCGCGTTAGGTGGCGGAGGGGATCTGAATGACGACTACGCATTGACCACCGTCACACATGCCACGTTGGGTGAGCGCACGGTCGGAGTAGCACCGGGGCGGGCCGAGCTGTGGGTGACGCTTCGCACAGTCACGGACGCGCGAATGGCGCAGCTGATCAGCGACGCTGAATCGTTGGTCCACGAAACGGCCAAAGCCGAAGGGCTGGCGGTCGAAATCAGTTATGACGAAGTGTTTGAGGCTTGTGCCAATCACCCGGAAGCAGTTTCGATCCTGTCCAAGGCCTGCACGGAGCAGGGCGTTTTTTGCAGATTGGTCGATCAGCCACAGCGGTTTTCAGAAGATTTCGGCCAGTTTGGAAAAAGCGCGAAAACCGCCATGTTCTGGTTGGGGTCGGGGAGCGACCATCCCCAGTTGCACAACCCGGACTATGATTTCCCGGATGCGCTTATTCCGATTGGGACCGGGATATTTCTGAGGGCCATCGAAGCTGTGTTAGACAGCGACTGCTAGGACCGAGGCTTTCAATTCATCAGATCGCCAACGATTCCAACAGCTTCTATTACCGTCTTCGTATCATCCGATATCGAGATAATTTCATCGTCGATCCGAATATACCGTTGCCCCGGCTTCAGCGGCTTGAGCTTCCAGTTGTCGAGGTCGTCAATATAGTCAAAATCCAGGTCGCCCGGCAATTTCTGACCTCGGGTGTATCGTTTGATTTGACCGGGCGGAACAGCCTTGCCGTTTGACTTAATGGATTTCTCTACTTTGGACTTGTTGGCACCTTGCCCTTTGCCCTTGTTGTCTTTTGCATATGACGCGCTTGCAAGGGAGACGATCACCAAAAAGACGCCCGCTATCGCGATAAGACGCTTCATCAAAAATCCTCCTGTGACTACCTGAAAGGTAAAGCGACGAGGCGATGGTTGTCCATTGATATTCTAAATAATGAATTTTTAATCGGGTCTGAGGACGAGGCCGGAAAAGGCCCGCTCGGGCTATTCGTCCGTAAAGCGGACTTTGCCAATATAGGGCAGGTTGCGATTGCGTTGAGCATAGTCAATTCCATAACCCACGACAAATTCGTCTGGTATCTCAAAACCGATCCAGTCTGATCGAAAATCCACTTCGCGGCGGCTCGGCTTGTCCAGCAAGGCAATGGATTTCAGGCGCGCGGGGTTACGGCTTTGCAGCAACTTGGTGACATGGTTCAACGTATGGCCTGTGTCAACGATATCCTCGACAACCAGCACGTCTCGCCCTTCAATTGCGCCGCGTAAGTCTTTGAGAATGCGAACTTCCCTGCTGCTTTCCATCGCGGCTCCGTAAGAAGATGCTTCAAGGAAATCCACCTCGATCGGAAGGTCAAGTTCGCGCACAAGGTCGGCGATGAAAACAAAGCTGCCGCGCAGCAGACCCACGACCACCAGCTTGTCTGTTTCTTTGAACTCTGCCGAAATGTCGCGACACAGCTCCTCGATTCGAGCGGCGATGGCCTTTGCCGAGATCATCTCATCTATCACATATGCGCGGTCAGTCATCGCAGCCCCCTTGATCTTTGGCGCGCAACATACGACATGACGCGCCATTGTCACCTGCAAATACCGGACCTCATGCCTATCCATTCGGAAACCCGCCACCTGCCGTATACAGCCCAGCAGATGTACGACCTGGTTGCCGATGTGGCCAAGTACCCCCAATTTCTGCCGTGGTGCGCTGCTGCCCGCATTCGCAAGACCTATGCGATGGAAGAGGCTGAGGTGATGGAGGCCGATCTGATCATCTCGTTCAAGGTTTTCCGGGAACGATTTGGTAGCAAGGTAACCCTGTTTGCGGATCAAAAGAAAATCGACACCGAATACCTGGACGGCCCCTTCAAATACATGAAATCCGACTGGCAGTTCGAGGACGCGCCTGATGGGGGCTGCAACGTCTCGTTCCATGTGGATTTCGAATTCAAGAACGCCATCCTGCAAGGGATTATCGGTGTGGTTTTCAACGAAGCCATGCATCGGATCGTGCGCGCGTTCGAGGCGCGCGCGCAAGAACTCTACAGCTAGGTCTTTACCCTTGTCAGGCGCACGCTAGACTACGCGCATGACGGAATTTACAGTATCATTGGCCGCTTTTGCGGCAGGGCCGATTTCTACGTCGTCTCAGGCGCGAATCGTCACATCGCTATCTGTTCTTGACTGGGTCGCTGTGGGCCGGGCAGGCGCGCGCGAACCCGTCTCAACCACGGTTCGCGACATGATACTTTCCGAGGGCGGGAACCCTCAGGCGCATCTCTTTGGCGGCGGCCCGGCGCCGCTACGTGGTGCGGCGTTGGTGAATGGCACGGTGTCTCACGCGCTGGATTACGATGACACGCATTTCGCCCATATCGGGCATCCTTCCGTCGCCATTTTGCCCGCAGCCCTTGCGGTGGCCGAATGGGATGACCGTATTCTTGTCGACTTTCTCGAAGCCGCTTTGGTGGGTATGGAAACCTCAATCCGAATTGGCTTGTGGCTGGGGCGCGGTCACTATCAGGCAGGGTTTCACCAGACGGCGACATCCGGTGCCTTTGGGGCGGCAGTCGCTGTTGGCCGTTTGCTGGGTTTTGACGCAAACCAGATGCGAATGGTTCTGGGTCTGACGGCGACGCGTGCGGCGGGGCTGAAGGCGCAGTTCGGAACCATGGGCAAGCCGTATAACGCCGGACTTGCCGCTTCAGCAGGGGTCGAGACGGCCTTGCTGGTACAGCGCGGTTTTCAGGCCAACGCCGACGCGCTGGAGGGTCCTTATGGATTTGGGGCAACGCATCAAGGTGCAGCGGATCAAACTGCTCTGGATGGGTTGGGCGATGAATGGCTGTTTGAAACGGTCAGCCACAAGTTTCACGCCTGTTGCCACGGTCTTCACGCCGCGCTGGAAGCCGCGCGGGAGTTGGACATAGCGGAGCCAGAGGTCGCCGAGATCCAGATAAAGACTCATCCGCGCTGGATGAGTGTGTGCAATCAACTGTCACCGACAACCGGACTGGGGGCCAAGTTTTCCTATCGGACAGTGATCGCGATGCAGGCGCTGGGATATGATACGGCTTTGCCAGATAGTTTCACCGACAAGGTCTGCGTCGACCCGCGTATAACGTCTTTGCGCGACCGCATCACGGTCGAGGCAGATGACAGCCTGTCAGAAACGCAGGCGCATCTGTCTCTGCTGCGTCGCGATGGCATTCGCCGCGAAGCGACGCATGATCTGCTGAACCCAATGTCGTTGTCGGACCGTGAGGATCGCGTGCGCGACAAAGCGACCAAGCTGATCGGTGCGGATGAGGCGGACACGATCTGGTCGATGCTGCGCACCGGGGGACGTGCCCGCGATCTGGCCGAACGTATGGCGGGTTAAGCCACGCACCAGTGCAACGGAAAGCCCGGGTCAAATACAGTGACTGGTCCATCGCCTGTTTCAATCTTTGAGGGATACGAAACGGGCTCACCCTTGGTCAGGGTAATCATATCCTGGTTCACCGGTAAGCGATAGAAACCCGGCCCGTTGAGCGACACGAAGCCTTCCAGCTTTTCCAATGCACCTTCCCGGTCAAACATTTCAGCCACCAGAGACATGGTGTTGGTCGCCGTAAAACAGCCCGCACAGCCACAAGCCATTTCCTTGTTTGCATCCGTGTGCGGGGCACTGTCCGTGCCCAGAAAAAACCGCGCATCGCCCGATGTTGCGGCGGATAGCAGGGCTAGACGGTGTTCCTCGCGCTTGGCAACAGGAAGGCAATAGTAATGCGGTTTGATGCCACCAACCAGGATATGGTTGCGGTTGATAATCAAGTGATGCGCCGTGATAGTTGCACCCAGATCAACCGCGTTGGCTTTGACATAATCCACACCATTGGACGTCGTGATATGTTCCATCACAACACGCAGGCCCGGAGTCGATCTGCGGATCGGATCCAGAACACGGTCGATGAACACGGCTTCACGGTCAAATATGTCGATCTCGGAATCCGTCACCTCGCCATGCACACACATGGGCAGGCCGATTTCGGCCATCTTCTCAAGCACCGGGCGCACTTTGTCGAAGTCGCGCACACCTGAGGCGGAGTTGGTGGTAGCCCCGGCAGGATACAGCTTGACGGCTTTGATCAGACCGTTGGCATGGGCCGCTGCGACATCTGCGGCATCTGTATCTTCGGTCAGATACAGGGTCATCAACGGCTCGAACGTCATACCATCGGGCAGAGCCGCCATAATGCGGTCTCGATAGGCGGCGGCCTGATCGCCGCGCACAACCGGCGGTACAAGGTTCGGCATAATGATCGCACGGGCGAAATGGCGCGCGGTTTCGGGCAGGACGGCCTGTAGCATCGCGCCATCGCGCAGATGCAGATGCCAGTCGTCGGGGCGGCGGAGCGTAAGGGTGTCGGTCATGGCCTTCCGCTAGCATAGCTGTTGCGAAAGACCAACTGCGTCCGCGCAAGGCACAAAAAAAAATCTTGTCAACCGACCTGAACGTCGTAGCTCTGTCCAAGGTTGAGGCCTTGACGCCCAGACACTTGCATGACCTGTTTATCCCTAAAGCAGAGAGGGGTTCCATGACACAGCCAGATTCCATCGATGCCCTGCAGCAGATGCTGGGTCGTCAGGGCTATGTCTGCGGTCGCGCCCTTGCGACGGTTGTGTTCCTGTCGCTGAAGCTTGGACGCCCGTTATTTCTGGAAGGCGAAGCAGGGGTTGGAAAGACCGAGATCGCCAAGGCTCTGGCATCCGGGTTGAACCGGCGCCTGATCCGGTTGCAGTGCTACGAAGGGCTGGATGCGTCGTCAGCCGTTTACGAATGGAATTTTCCGGCGCAGATGGTCGCGATCCGAACGGCCGAGGCCGCGGGTGGGGCCGACCGGGGCGCGTTGCAGACTGAACTGTTCTCGGGCGAATACCTGATCGAACGCCCCTTGTTGCAGGCGATGCGCCCGGACGAAAACGGAGCGCCAGTTCTGCTGATCGACGAATTGGACCGGACCGACGAACCGTTTGAAGCGTTTCTGCTCGAAGCGCTCGGTGACTTTCAGGTCACCATCCCCGAACTTGGCACTATAAAAGCACCTGAACCGCCCATCGTGATCGTCACCTCGAACCGGACGCGGGAAGTGCACGATGCTCTCAAGCGCCGTTGCCTCTATCATTGGGTCGATTACCCCAACTTCGAGCGTGAGATCGAAATCCTGCACGCCCGTGCGCCTGAAGCTGCGGAAGCACTCAGTCGCGAGGTTGTAGCCTTTGTTCAGCGTTTGCGCACCGAGGATTTGTTCAAGAAACCCGGTGTGGCCGAGACCATCGACTGGGCGAAATGCCTGTTGGCGCTGGATGTGATGAACCTCAGCCCCGAGGTGATCGGGGATACGCTGGGTGCGATCCTCAAATATCAGGACGACATTCAAAAACTTCAGGGGTCCGAGGCAAAACGCATCCTCGACGAGGCCAAGGCCACGCTCGAACCGGTCTGATGTTTCATCTTTTTTCAAATACTCCGGGGATATGGGGGCAGAGCCCCCGTAACGTCTGATGGCCGAACAACTTCCGCTGGATATACCCGACAACCCAAAGCTGGCGCACAACATCACCCATTTTGCCCGCGCGCTCAGAAAGGCTGGGCTGCCGATCGGACCCGGTCGTGTGATCGACGCTATTCGTGCAGTGCAGGCGGCAGGTTTTTCCGAGAAACGGGATTTCTACTGGACCTTACACGCCTGTTTCGTGAACCGCCCGGAACACCGCGTGATTTTTGCGCAAGTCTTCCGAATGTACTGGCGAGACCCGCGTTACATGGAACACATGATGGCGATGATGCTTCCTGCAATTCGCGGCGTTCAGGAGGAGCACAAGGCCGACGCCGGTGAAAAGCGCGCGGCTGAGGCACTGCTGGACGGGGTTGAGCGTGATTTGCCGGACGCTGCCGGGCAAGAGGAAGGCGAAACCGAGATCGAAATCGACGCAACCCAGACCGCCTCATCCGAGGAACGGCTACGCAATCTGGACTTCGAGCAGATGAGCACGGCCGAAATCGCGCAGGCCAAGCGCGTATTGGCGCGGATGACACTGCCGGTAAAGCCAATTGAATCACGCCGCGGGCAGACCAGTCATTTGGGGCACCGCATCGACCGTGCCCGCACATTGCGCGCGGCCATGCGGCAAGGGGGGGAGTTGCGCGAAATTGCCAGGCTACAGCCCAAACTACGCTGGCCAAATCTTGTCGCACTTTGCGATATTTCCGGCTCGATGAGCCAGTACAGTCGGATCATCCTGCATTTCCTGCACTCAGTGTCCAACGCCAAGGGAGCGGGTTGGGCCAAGGTCTATGCCTTCACATTCGGCACACGCCTCACCAACATAACGCGCCACCTGCACCAACGGGATGTAGACGCGGCACTTGCCGCAGCAGGGGCCGAGGCGCAGGATTGGGAGGGCGGCACGCGTATCGGAGAGTGCCTGCATCAATTCAATAGGGACTGGTCACGCCGGGTGATGGGGCAGGGGGCGGTTGTTCTGTTGATCACAGACGGGCTCGAGCGGGGCGATCCTGAGCTCCTCAGGAAAGAGATCGAGCGTCTGCACCTGTCCTCAAAACGCCTGATCTGGTTGAATCCCTTGTTGCGTTGGGACGGGTTCGCGCCCAGGGCGCAAGGGGTTGCCGCGATGCTACCGCATGTTGACAGTTTTCGCGCAGGGCATTCGATTGCCTCACTCGAAGACTTGGCCGCAGCGATTTCACAACCCGACGATGAGGGGCAGAAAGCACGGCTGATGGCCGCGCTTTCCGACTAGCAGCTTACGACAGCTGTTCTTCATTGCACTTGCGGGCCATCTCCATGGCTTTGTAAGTGCCTGTCAGATCGACGGTGAAGGCATAGGATGTCTCGGGAAACACGATCATGACCTTCTTCTTGGCCAGATCATCCGCGAACTGTGGGCTGTCCGACAGAACATAACCACCGGAATAGCCTTTGGTGATGTTACCTTTCATGCCGGTTGCTTCACCCAGATATATGTTGTCGCCCAGCAGGATGGCGACTTCTTGCGTCTCGCCACGTTTGATATCGGTTTCAGCCTTGGTGAAGATGCCGACATATCCCACGCCACGATCTTCGGTCAGGCCCATCTGAACGACGTTTTCCGCATCATCCACCGCCTCGATCAGGCAGGATTTCTTTTCAGTGTCGATGAAGACTTTCCAGCCTTCAACCTCTCCATAGCGTTGGAATGTGTCAGCCCACGCTGCGGTTGAAGTCAAAAGACCAACTGCCGCGCCCAATGCAAGAATACGTTTCAACTGCATGTCTCCGATCTATGATTTGTATGGTATGCAAGCCAGACCTGAAGTCGGTTGCCTGCACAGGCTAGAACTCGGGTCACAAACAATCAATGCTATGATTTGTTGAATATGGCTCGGGCAATGGCGTTGCCTTATGGGGTTCAATATAGACCTTTTGGTAAGCCTGATGCGCTTTTCATCACGCAATTCCCGCTTATGTTGGTGTCATAGGTCATCCGGAGGTTCCGATGGAACGATTCGACAACAGTCCTGAAACGGCGCTTGACTGGCACCGCAGCGGGCGCGGCGCGGCGCTCGCTACAGTTGTCGAAACCTGGGGCAGTGCACCGCGGCGGGTGGGATCCCAATTGGTGATTGGTGGCGATGGTCGGATAGAAGGTTCCGTTTCTGGTGGATGTGTCGAAGGTGCTGTTATCGTCGAGGCGCTTGAAGCCATTGATGAAGGCGAAGCGCGTTTGCTTGAATTCGGGATCAGTGACGACGATGCTTTCGCGGTTGGTTTGGCCTGTGGGGGGACTATACGCATTCTTGTCGAACCCATAGGAGAAGTCCTGCCCGAATCTATGTTGGCGGAACTGGTTGCCGCTCGGGCCGCTCGTGAGCCCGTTGCCTACGAAGTCAATGTCGAGACCGGGCGCAGGGCGTTGCGCCGCAATGCTTATGCCGACAGGCTGCGTATGGATCGGTCAGGGTTCGAAGAGGATGGCCAGACCTTTGTCGCAGTACATAACCCACCGCTGAGGTTGCTGGTCGTTGGGGCGGTTCACATCGCGCAGGCTCTGGTGCCGATGGCGCGGATTGCGGGCTATGATCCAACCATTATCGACCCGCGTGACGCCTTTGCGTCCAGAGCACGTTTTCCCGGTGAAACGATCCTGACGGATTGGCCGGATGAAGCCGTTGCGAAGCTGGGACTGGACGCGCGGACCGCTATTGTCCTGCTGACACATGACCCAAAACTTGACGATCCGGCGCTACAAGCCGCGTTGGCCGCCGATGTGTTCTATATCGGTGCATTGGGGTCAACACGCACCCATGCCAAGCGCATTGAGCGTATGAAAGCGGCGGGTTTTACCGATGCGCAAATCTCAGGCATTCATGGGCCCATTGGCCTGGATATCGGGGCCGCCGGTCCCTCGGAAATCGCGGTTGCGATACTGGCGCAGATCACTGCAGTTCTGCGAGGGAAAGCATGAAATTTGGGCCTGTGCCGGTGTCCCAGGCAGAGGGGGCCATTCTGGCGCATTCGGTTACAGCGGATGGGCGAAAGCTTCGCAAGGGGCTTGAATTGCGCTCGGAACATGTGGCGCAACTGGAAAAGGCTGGTCTAAGCGAGGTCATTGTTGCCCGACTGGATTCCGGCGATTGCCATGAAGATCAGGCGGCACGTAAGCTGGCGTCTGCGCTGGCACCTGATCCGGCATCAGCCAACTTGCGGGTTACCGAGGCATTTACCGGGCGGGTAAACCTTTTGGCCGACGGGCCTGGGGTTGCCGTGCTCGATGTTCGTGCACTTGAATTGTTCAATCTGGTCAATCCAATGATTACCGTTGCGACCGTTCCGCAGTACCAGCAAATGGGTGCGAACGGCATGGTGGCGACCATTAAGGTCATCTCATATGCCGTGCCAGAGGCTGATGTTCAGCGCGCCGCCGGGCTGGCACAAGGAGCTGTGCGTCTGGCGCGGCCTGTTCATCGGACAGCCGGTCTTGTTGTAACGGAAATTCCCGGTGGTCCACCGAACGAAAAGGGGATTGCGGCCATTCGGGGACGGGTCGAGGCATTGGGAATGGAGCTTGCGGAGGTGCAGATTGTTCCGCATCGAACGGATTCCTTGACCAGCGCGATTTCTAAGGGGAAGGGCGATCTTCTGATGATATTGACGGGTTCGGCCACCTCGGATCCCAACGATGTCGCACCGTCGGCCGTTCGGCAGGCCGGTGGGACGATTGATCGCTTTGGTATGCCGGTTGATCCAGGAAACCTGCTGTTTCTTGGGGACTTGCAGGGCCGACCTGTGATCGGCTTGCCGGGATGCGCGCGCTCTCCGGCGTTGAACGGGGCCGATTGGGTTCTGTCGCGTGTCGCATGCGGGATTGAAACAACAGGTGCAGATATTGCCGGAATGGGGGTTGGCGGATTGTTGAAGGAAATCCCGACCAGACCTCAGCCGCGGGCGAAAAGAAACGACTGACCGCCGCCAAGGTCCGCGATATGGCGTATCACACCGTACTTGCGGCCAATGTATTATTGATATTCTAGGGTTTTCTCATCCTTGGCAATACGCCGGGTCGCCAATACGCGCCGGTGTCCTCCCGGGCTTTTTGAAACTGTTCGACCCTATCCCGTGCGGCGTCTCCTCCTGCATCAAAGAGATGTCCGAGCAGGCATTCCAGAACCGCCATCGCGCCAGAAAAGCTAGAAAACGGATGTAAAGTGCGGGTGCTGACGGGCAGAACGACATCCGGGTTGACGCCGGGTGCAATCACCTCGCTATCCGACAGCAACACAATCTTCATGGCCCGGTCGCGGGCAAAACGCATCGAATGGATCGTATCTGCGGAATAGGGATGGACGGTGATGGCAAACAAACAATCCTCGGACGTGGCCTCGACCAGGTCATCGACAGCCGAGCCCATGTGTCTTGGTATCAGCTGTAATCCGGGATGGGCCATGCGGCCGGCGTAGTGAAAATAATAGGCCAGCGCATGACTGGACCTTGTGGCGGTCACATAACAACGACGTGCAGACACCATGTACTCAACGACACGCTTGGCCAATTGCGGCTCCATCAGGCGCAGGGATCGGGACACAACATTCATCTCATTGCGCGCAAATCTGGCCTGTGCGTCATTGAAAGGGTCTTGTCTGGGTGACGTGGTTAACCATTCCTGACCAATCCTGTCTTCACTGTCGGTTGTGAGAGCAAGGCGAAATGGGTGGCGAAAGGCGTCAAAACTGTCGAAACCCATACGCTGCGCCAGTCGAACAAGAACACTGGTGCTGATGCCGATCCGGTCGGCTGTCGCTCGGACCGGGTTCAGGCCGAAATCACCGGGATGGTCGATGATATATTTCGCCGCGACTTGCATCTGCGCTGGCATTCCGTCGATCTCGCGTCGGATTTGGCTGGTCAAGGCTGTAAGGGTGGGTGTCATACCAAAAAGAAACATATGTTTTCTTTTGTGTAAATTGAAAACGTCATCCAGCGAATCTAACTGAGGGCAAAGATTTGGGTGGTGCTATGACATCAATAACAACTGACAGCTCGGACAGGCCCTACGTTCTAGTTGCGCCAAACGGTGCCCGGCGGAACGCGTTGGATCATCCCGCCTTGCCACTCAGGGTTGATCAGATCGTCATATCTGCGCGGGATTGCCATGCCGCAGGTGCGGATGGGTTGCATCTGCATATTCGGGATGCAGACGGACGGCATTCACTGGACGCCGGATTGTACCGGGAAACGCTTGCGGAATTGCAGCGCGAGGTTCCAAAAATGGAGCTACAGATCACGACCGAAGCTGACGGGCAGTTCGACGTGGCATCGCAACTGGACTGTTTGCAAAAGGTGCGACCTGAATGGGCATCAATCTCGGTGCGTGAAATCGCCCGCGATCTAAACCTTGCGCCCAGGGTCTATGCACTATGTGCGGATCAGGGCACACGGGTTCAGCATATCTTGTATGATACTGAGGACGCACGTTTACTGGAACAGTGGCTCGCTTTGGGCATCGTACAGGCGGATCAGACAGATCGTTTGCTTGTTCTGGGGCGATACAGCGATGGCCAGCAATCTGTGCCTGCCGATCTCGACGCCTTTCCAGAATGCCCGGCCCGTTGGATGGTGTGCGCCTTTGGAACGCAAGAACATGCCTGTCTGGCTGAGGCTGCGCGACGCGGTGGTGACGTGCGGGTTGGGTTTGAAAACAGTCTGACGGGGCCGGATGGCAGGCCGTGGGCAGATAACGCGGCCTCGGTTGCAGCATTAGTCGAATTGCTTGGAAGGGCACAGAAATGAGTCATGTTTTCCCACGTCACACGAAATCGGACCTTCCTGTCGCGGTCGGCGGCGATGGCTGTTATCTGATCGACGCAAAGGGCAAGCGTTACCTGGATTGCGGTGATGCGGCAGTATCTTGTCTGGGCCATTCGAGCCAGGCCGTGATCCAAGCGGTACAGCAGCAGGTGGAACAGATTGCCTTTGCGCATACAGGGTTCATGACATCAAAACCGGCTGAGGCTTTGGCCGAATTGTTGATCCGGTACGCGCCGGGGGATCTGGACCGGGTGTATTTTGTTTCGGGCGGGTCCGAGGCGACCGAAGCGGCGATCAAGCTGGTGCGCCAGTATTTCCTTGAAATTGGTCAGCCTGAACGGCGTCACGTTATCGCGCGAAAGCAAAGCTATCACGGCAACACTTTGGGGGCTTTGTCCGCAGGGGGTAACGCATGGAGACGGGCACAATTCGCCCCGATGCTGATCGAGATGATGCATATCTCTGCCTGCTACGAATATGCCGAAAAACCGGAAGACGAGAGCAGCTTTGACTATGGTCAGCGTGTGGCCAATGAGCTGGAATCCGAAATCCTGCGGCTGGGCCCTGATACTGTCATGGCATTTATGGCCGAACCAGTGGTTGGGGCTACCCTTGGCGCAGTCCCTGCGGTTGAAGGGTACTTCAAGCGTATTCGCGAGATCTGCGACCACTATGGTGTGTTGCTGATTTTGGATGAGGTGATGTGCGGTATGGGCCGAACCGGTCACCTGTTTGCCTGCGATCATGACGACATCGCGCCGGATATTTTGTGTATCGCCAAGGGGTTGGGGGCCGGATATCAACCGATTGGAGCCATGCTGTGTACCGGCAAAATCTATAACGCGATCCGCGACGGATCAGGGTTTTTCCAGCATGGACACACCTATGTTGGTCATCCGGTCGCCACAGCCGCCGCATTGGCGGTGGTCCGTGAGTTGACCGAACGGGATTTACCAGCGCGTGCCGGGGTCATGGGCAACAAACTGCAATCTGCCCTTGAGGCAGCATTCGGACAGCACCCGAACGTGGGAGATATCCGTGGGCGCGGGTTGTTCCGTGGTGTTGAACTGGTCGCTGACCGCGACAGCAAGGCCCCTTTTGATCCATCACGTGGCATCGCAGGTAAGGTGAAAAAGGCAGCACTGGCCGATGGGTTGATTTGCTATCCTATGGCTGGCACGCGGGATGGCCGGAACGGCGATCATGTCCTGCTGGCGCCGCCCTTTATTATTGAAGAGGAACAGATAGGCGAGCTCGTCAGCAAACTGGAACGCGCCCTTTCTGCTGTGCTTTGACATTACCGTGAGCGCACTGTTCGCCCGCAGCTTATTTGTTAATGTCGCGGGAGAAGTATCTGAAAAGGCGAAATCAATAGTGCTGGATATTTGGCGCAGTTTCCGTGCACTTCCCCTTTGGGTGCAGATCTGGGTGGCCGTAATATTGGTGCCGGTTAATCTGGTTCCGCTTGCTTTCCTGGATCAGCCACAAGGGATGCTCATCGCTGTTCTAGCGATTACCGGCATGGCGCTGAACATACCCGTCATGGCGGTTGTGCGCGGGATGAGCGGCGCGATGGCTTTGCCGCACATTCTGTGCTGGGTTCCACTGGTTGTCGTAGTGGCGCTTTTGTTGTTTTCCGATGCGACCCTGAGCGCTGCCTTTGCCAAGTTTCTTTGGGTGCTTCTGATCGTTGACGTAATTTCCCTGCTTTTCGATTTCAGGGATGCGGTCAACTGGTTACGAAGCAGACGCGCGACCTGAACAAAAAAAGCCCCTTCGGCAGCGAAGGGGCTTTGATCGTTTTGGTCTTTGAAGCAGATTACTTATGCGGAAGCGGACCGATCATCATGACCATCTGACGGCCTTCCATCTTCGGCATGTTCTCGATCTTGCCGACCTCTTTGATGTCTTCGGCCACACGCTCCAGCAATTCGCGACCCAGGTTCTGGTGTGCCATTTCTCGGCCACGAAAGCGCAGGGTGACTTTGACTTTGTCGCCCTTTTCCAGAAACTTAAAGACGTTCTTCATTTTGACGTCATAGTCATGCGTATCGGTGTTCGGTCGGAATTTGACCTCTTTCACTTCGATGACTTTTTGTTTTTTGCGCGCTTCGTTTTCGCGTTTTTGCGTTTCGTACTTGTACTTGCCGAAATCCATGATCTTGCAGACCGGTGGGTTCGCATTAGGCGAGATTTCGACCAGATCAAGACCTGCATCTGCGGCCATCTGCATGGCTTTGGCGGGATGAACCACCCCGACGTTTTCACCTTCGGCACCAATCAGCCGAATTTCGGGGGCACGGATTCTTTCATTTACGCGCGGGCCGGTTTCACGTTGAGGCGGCGCGTTGTGAGGTCTGCGAGCTATGGGTTCATTCCTTTGATGATTGCAGAATTTCGAGCCCGGAATTTAAACCGGGCGAGACCGCACTTCAAGCGGCATAAATACAGGGTAATGCGAAAAAACTTGTTTTCTGCCGGAGTTTTTCGCGTTCAGGGCGGCAAAGCCCTGAACGCAGGGTTGCTTTAGCCGACAAAGGCTTTTTCGATCACGAACTCCTTGGGTTCCGAGTTGGCGCCTTCACGCAAACCAAACCCCTCGAGAATTTCCTTAATATCCAGGTTGAAAGCCAGCGAACCGCAGACCATTGCACGGTCGGTTTCAGGCTTGATGCCGCCATCAATACCCAGATCGGAAAATACGGTGCCATCCTGAAGAAGGGTGGTGATGCGGCCCATCTTGGGGCTCTCCTCCCGTGTGGTGGTCGGGTAATAGCGGATCTTGTCGGCAAATCCTTCACCGATCAGTTCGGCCAACAGTTCGTCCTGACGGATGCTGTCGATCAGCTGACGGCCATATTCCAGCTCTGCCACTTCGCGGCAGGTGTGGGTGATGATGACCTCGTCATAATCCTCATAGGTCTGTGGTTCACGCAGCAGCGAGGCAAAAGGTGCAAAGCCGGTGCCGGTTGCAAAAAACCACAGGCGTTTGCCGGGCAGCAGGGCGTCATGCACCAATGTGCCAACCGGTTTGGGACGCAAGATGATCTGATCACCCGGTTTGATATGTTGCAATTTCGACGTCAGCGGGCCGTTCTGAACTTTGATCGAATAAAACTCCAGCTCTTCATCCCACGAGGGCGAAGCGATGGAATAGGCGCGCAGCAACGGCTTGCCGTTGTCACCCAGCAGACCAATCATCACAAACTCGCCCGAGCGGAACCGCAACGAGGCCGGGCGCGACACCTTGAAAGAAAACAGGCTGTCGGTCCAGTGTTTGACGTCGGTTACGGTTTGCGCGTCCGGAAGGACGGGGACTTTTACTGCGGTTGCTTCGCTCACGGGCTTCATCTCTGTCATCGTTTACCTGTCGGTCTGCTAAACCGACATCTCCGTTTAATCTTTGATCCAAGTCAGGAAAAGGGGACAGATTGCCCCCTTTGCGTCACAGGCTGGCAATCGCGGGATCAGCCGCGCAGGCGGGCCTGATAGTTATTCTCTTTCCAGTTCGCGCGGGCCAGCCACTGATCTTCGGGTTGGCGGTCTGCCAGTTCTCCGTCGATCTCGACCTCGTCAAAGCCGCTGCGGCGCGCCATGGCGTATTGATCGGCAAGCACATGCCCTTTGGCGCGCAGCCGGCCTTTGTAGCCCTTCAGGCGCAATGTGCGGGCGATGGTAAATCCGCGACCATCTGCGAAAGACGGGAAGTCTACCCGAACCAGCCTGGTGCCGCCCAGCCGGTCAAACAGTTCGTCCGGGTCTGTCTCGGAACTGACGTCCAGCGCGACCACGTCATTGGCGGCGTCATCCAGAGTGACAAAGCCGTCGGTCCAATCATCAGGCGAAAAGCCTTCATCCGTTACGATTACGTTCATGTTTTCTCTCCGACGCGCATCATCTTGCCATCGACAAAATGGATGCCGCATTCTTCCTTGTTTTGGTCGCGCCAGCGTCCGGCGCGGGGGTCTTCGCCCTCTTTGACCGGCGAGGTGCAGGGCGCACAGCCGATCGAAGGGTATCCTTTGGCCACCAGCGGGTGCCGGGGCAGGTTGTTTTCTTCCATATAGGCCCGCACATCCTCGGGCGCCCAATGGGCGAGCGGGTTGACCTTGATCCGGCCTGTACCATCCTCGACCTCGAAGAATTCCAGCGCGGCGCGCGTGCCGGCCTGAAATCGCTTGCGTCCGGTTATCCAGCCATCGAACCCCACCAGTGCTTTTTGCAGCGGGAACGTCTTGCGCAGGTTGCAGCACGCGTCCGTGTCGCGCAGGCGCAACGCACCGTATGGGTCTTCGCGCTCAACTTCTGCATCCTCGGCCCGGATGATGCGAATGTTGGTAAGCCCTAGACGCTCGCTCACCTCCTGCTGGTACTCCAGCGTTTCGGTGAACAGCATTTGCGTGTCCACGAAAAGAACGGGCGTTGCCTTGTTCACCACCGCCGCCATGTGCAAAAGAACGACAGATTCCGCACCAAAGCTCGAGACCAGAGCAAGCTCATCGATCTCTTCAATTGCCCCATGCATGACATCATGAGCGCTGTGGTGCCGGAACCGGGCATTCAGGTCTTCGACACGTTCAGTCAGTTCGCGTCTGTCCCGGCCCAGTTCCGTCTGGATCAGGTCAAGCGGCATTTGCTCGGGCCTCGGGGTAGAGGGCGTCTTTGAACGGCGCCATGCCCACCCGGCGATATGTTTCCAGGAATGTCTCCTCTGCGCTTGCACGCTGGTTCAGATAGGTGTCGACAATGCGCTCAACGGCAGGAACGATTTCGTCATAGGCAAAGCCCGGACCGGTGCGATCACCAATCGCCGCAGTCTCGGTCGCATCGCCACCCAAAGTGATCTGGTAGTTTTCCACGCCTGCGCGGTCCAGACCCAGAATGCCGATATGGCCGACATGGTGGTGACCGCAGGCGTTGATGCAGCCTGAGATCTTGATCTTCAGGTGGCCGATGTCATGCTCGAGCTTCAGGTCCTCGAACCGCGTCGCAATTTCCTGAGCAACCGGGATCGAACGCGCCGTCGCCAGCGCGCAATAATCCATGCCGGGGCAGGCGATGATATCGCTGATCAGACCGATATTGGCGGTTGCCAGTTCGTATTCCTTCAGCTTGGCGTGGATCGCGGGCAGGTCCGATTTGTGGACATGCGGCAGGATCACGTTCTGCTCGTGGCTGATGCGCAGCTCGTCATAGGCGAACCCTTCGGCCAGATCGGCCATCACGCGCATTTGCTCGGCAGTTGCATCGCCCGGCGTTGCCCCATGCTTCTTGATCGAGATCGTGACGATCGCATGGTCCGCGTCCTTGTGCGGCGCGATGTTGGTATCGACCCACGAGCGGAAAACTGGATCGTTGGTATAGGAGCTTTCAAACGACGCGACCGAAGCTTGGCGGAAGGCAGGCGGTGCAAAGTGGTCCTTGATCTCTTCCAGCAGGTTCATGTCCGCGCCTTTGAACTGCGGGCGGACCTTCAGGAAGCGTTCGTTAACCTTGGCGCGGATAGCGTCGATGCCATGCTCGTGCACGGTGATCTTAATACGTGCTTTGTACTTGTTGTCGCGGCGACCAATCTGGTTCCATACGGAAACGGTGGCTTCCAGATAGGCCAGCAGGTCATCAAAGGCGACGAATTCGGACAATTCCTTGCCGATCATGGGCGTACGGCCAAGGCCACCGCCAACAATGACGCGCGCGCCAAGAACGCCGTCACGCTCAACCAGTTGCAGGCCGATGTCATGCGCCTTGATCACGGCGCGGTCGTTTTCACTACCGGTGATGGCGATCTTGAATTTGCGCGGCATGAACTGGAATTCCGGGTGGTCGGTCGACCACTGGCGCAGCAATTCGGCGTAAGGGCGGGGATCAGCGACCTCATCCGCAGCGGCGCCAGCAAAATGGTCGGCGGTCACGTTGCGAATAGTGTTGCCCGAGGTCTGTATGGCGTGCATGCCAACCTCGGCCAGCGCGTCCAGCATATCCGGCACGTCGCTCAGCTTTGGCCAGTTGTACTGGATGTTCTGACGCGTCGTGAAATGGCCATAGCCTTTGTCCCACTTCTCGGCCAGCAGCGCCAGTTGGCGCATCTGCGCACTGTTCAGCGTGCCATAGGGAATGGCGACACGCAGCATGTAGGCGTGCAGTTGCAGGTACAGCCCATTCATCAGGCGCAGCGGCTTGAATTCGTCTTCGGTCAACGAGCCGTCAATGCGACGTTCGACCTGGGCGCGGAACTGCGCGTTACGTTCTGCCAAAAATGCTGTGTCGAACTCAGAGTAGCGATACATGTCTAGCTGTCCTTGTTTGCAGCCCCGAACCTAGGGGCCTTGAAGGGGAGAGATATGGCCAGAGGTCAGGCCCGGGGCTGCGGGGAAGTTTCCTGTTTGCCGTGGGCATAGTTGGACGGACCAGTCCGGCGGAAATCTTCCCGAAAATGGGTGGGCTCGGGGCCGTTCTTTCCAGCAACGGCATCGGCCAGATAGGCGCCAACGACTTTATTTGCCTGACGCGCCGCATCCAGCAGACGCACCTGTGCATGTGCTTCGTCAGTGATCAGTTCCGCTTGGGACAGATCACGCGTCCAACTGTCATCTTCGGTCTGGTAAATGACGTCACCTACCAGCAAATCATTTGCGGTGACGACTTTGGGGGTAAAAGCGCGGGCCATCAGGCAAGCTCCTTATTGAATTCGGTTACGGCCTGCGCCGCTTCGCGCGGGGCAAGGCCATAGAATGTCAGGGCCGGTCCGTCCAATTCGGCGGCGGCCAGGTCGGCGGGCAGTTGATCCAGTGTGGTGGACAGTATCCGTTGGTTCGGGCGCGAGGCGTTTTCGACCAGCGTGACAGGGGTGGCGCGATCGGCGCCATGCATGATCAGGCGACCCTGGATAAAGCGGGCAGATTTCTTGCCCATATAGATCGCAGCAACCGAACCAGCCCGTGCCAGGGCATTCCAGTCATGATCGGCAAAACCTTTCATGTCGTGCCCGGTCAGGAACCGCACCGAGGAATTTCGACCGCGTTGAGTCAGGCTTTGGCCGATGCCAGCCACTGCGGCAGAGGCCGCTGTGATACCAGGAACGATCTGCCACGAAATGCCAGCCGCCTCGACGGCCTCGATCTCTTCATCCAGACGGCCAAAGACAGTGGGATCACCGGACTTCAGGCGGACCACGCGGTTACCATTCAGGGCATATTCGACCAAAAGCGCGTCAATATCACTTTGCTTCCAGGATGGGCCGAACCCGGCTTTGCCGACATCAACCAAGGCGGCGCTTTGACCGGCTATGTCCAGAACGGGTTCACTGATAAGGCGGTCATGCAGCACAACATCAGCCCGCTCAAACGCGGTCAGCGCCTTGAGCGTCAGCAACTCGGGGTCGCCCGGACCTGCGCCGACAAAGTCGACATGTCCTTTGGGGCCTGTTGTGCGAACGTCCTGCATCGGATCATCTCGGGTGTGGTTTGACTTGACCCTCAATATAGGAAATATTCCCACCAAAGCGCCATATGGACGCTCAAATAAGGACAAACGTTCCGTCAATGAAAAATTTTGGAACGAAAACTTCGATGTGGAAGGAAAATTGGAATGTCGGTGCGGATAGATGATACGGATCGGAAAATTCTGGCCGAGCTGCAACGCGATGCAGGGCAGTCACTGGACGAAATAGCGGCTCGGGTCGGCAGTTCAAAGACGCCTGTCTGGAATCGTATACGCAAGCTCAAGAGTGCAGGAATAATAGGTCAGCAAACGGTTTTGCTGGATGCCGAAGCGCTCGGGTTTGAAGCGACTTTCTTTGTTTTGATCCGCACATCGGAGCACGAGGCCGAGTGGCAGCGAAAGTTCCTTAAAGCATTGCGCGATCATCCCGAAGTGCAAGAGGCGCATCGGCTGGCAGGTGACATTGATTATATACTCAAGGTTCGGGTCAAGAACGCGCGCGCCTATGATCAATTCTACCAGTCGCTGATATCGGAGGTGCGAGTGCACAACGTGACCGCGCTTTTGTCGATGGAAGAAATCAAGTCCACAACGATGCTTCCCCTCAACGCATTGGTTGAAGGGGCGTAAAAGGCAGGTGCTTCCAACGCCGGATCGAGCCGCGCCTTATACAGGTCAGACCTGAACCATTAACCGTTCCAAACCATGGAAGTGATAGCTGTCTGAATAGGTTGGCTCTGTAGCGAGCCGCAGGTTCGGGCAGCTATTGAACAGAATGGGCAGGGCTATGCGCATTTCCAACCTTGCCAAAGGGGCGCCGACGCAGAAGTGGATGCCTCCGCCAAAACTTGTGTTGACCTCAATCGAGCGCGTCGGAACAAACCTTTCGGGTTCATCCCAGACAGCAGGGTCGCGGTTTGCAGCGCCAAGCAATAGTGCGACCTGATCACCGCGCCTGAACGAATGCCCAAATATGTCAACGTCTTCATACGCATAACGTGTGAACATGTGCAAAGGCGGGTCATAGCGCAGAATTTCTTCAATCGTTGCGTCGATCTGGTCCGGTGCCAGAACGCCGGGGCTGGTATAAGTTTGCAACAGAGTTTTCACACCGTTCGCCAGCGAATGCACAGTTGCTTCGTGACCTGCATTCAGCAGCAAGATGCATGTTGCGACCAACTCGTCGATGGTCAGCTTTTCACCTTCTTCCTCGGCGCTGATAAGCCGGGTGATCAAATCGTCACGGGGATCATTGCGTCGCTGGTTAATGTATCCCAACAGGAAATCCGTGAACTCCTGAGACGACTTGGCCGCCTTATCCTCGGTCGCCTGCGTCCGGTTGGCCTGATACATGGCGACCATGTCATGCGACCACTGCAACAGGTTGGGTGCCATGTCTTCGGGAACGCCCAGCAGTCGGCAGATGGTTATCACCGGGACCTGCGTGCAATAGGCACTCAACAGGTCGAAAGGTGTATTCGGAAACGTCTCGATAAGACTGTGGCATAGCGATTCAATGGAAGGCTGCAATGCAGAAATTTCCCGCGACGTGAAAGCGCGCATGACAAGCGCTCTCAGGCGGGTATGTCGCGGGGGTTCAGCTTCAAGCAGCGAGTGGGCTTCGATAGCCAGCCAGGGGGCCAGATGGGCAGGGCCCTGTGTCGCGCATTCAGGCGGAACTTCCCGCCCAAACCGGCGGTCGCGAAGAAGTGTCCGCACCGCCTGACAGGATGTTGCAGCAACCATATTGTAGTCGCGCCAATAGAACAGATCACCAGCAGTGCGGGCATGATCATAGAAAGGGTAGGGGTTCTGAACGAAACCCGGATCTGTCGGGGATTGCGAGAATGACTTCATGCGACGCACACTTGCCACGAGCCGCGTTGAATGCAAGACCCTGTCTATGCAGAGAGTTTGGATCATTGTCGGTTTTTTGTCCGCTGTCGGGCTGCTGTCAGGTTTTGTTTGGTCTTATGGTTATCGTCAGGCGCTGTCTCAGCTAAGTGACAAGGCCGAAGCTGACCTTGAACTGGCGGCGGATCGGCTCAGCACCCAGATGCAGGTCTATCAGGAACTGGCGGTTCTGATGGCGACACATCCCGCCTTGCACGCCTTGGATACACCGACACAAATACATGACGCGCAAGCGATGTTGCTGGACGTCGCCGACAAGACAGCGGCCGTCAACATGATGTATCTGGATCGCAGCGGTCGGGTTCTGGTCACCGCACAGCCAGTGGCACAGCGAGATATGTCCGCACATCCAGCGTTCAGGCGCGCCATGCAGGGTGCGGTGGGCACCGCGCATGAGGTGGTTCCAGAGAGTGGCGACCGGATATATTCTTATGCCGCTCCGACTTTTGCTCCGTCTGGGCAAGTCGAAGGTGCAGTGATGGTGGTTGCCGACGTCCAGGACATTGAACAAACCTGGCGGGGCAGTACCGAAGCCGTGTTCTTTGTTGATTCTGACGGTGTCGTCTTCATCTCGAACCGATCAGACTTGCTGTTCTGGAGCCGCGAGGCTGGCCAGTCCGGGCTGACACCGCCAGAAGGTGCGTCGGTGGATTTTGCAGCGACGCGGGTCGGCCAGCATGAATTGTGGCGGCTGAACTGGGGGCGGTATTTGCCACGCGACGCGTTGCACCTAACGCTTGAACTGCCTGTGATCGATATGACCGCCGAGGTTTTGGTGGACGTGGCCCCGGCCCGGCGACTTGCGGGGTTGCAGGCGGCGGCGGTCGCAGCGATCTGTCTGGCGTTTGGTGCCATGCTGTATCTTGCGATGGAGCGGCGACGGACGCTGGCTAATGCCAACATGGTTCTGGAAAGCCGGGTAGCGCAGCGTACCCGTGCATTGACCCAAGCGAACACTGCGTTACGCCGCGAAGTTGCAGAACGTCAGGAGGCCGAAGCAGCCCTGAAAAAAGCGCAGGCCGAACTGGTGCAGGCAGGTAAACTCAGCGCATTGGGGCAAATGTCGGCGGGGATCAGCCACGAACTCAACCAACCCTTGATGGCGATCCAGCAATTCGCCGACAATGGCACGGCCTTTCTTGAACGCGGCAAAGGCGACAGGGCCAGCGAAAACCTTGGGCGTATTTCGGAAATGGCCGCCCGCATGGCCCGGATCATCAAGAATCTGCGCGCGTTTGCCCGCAACGAAAGCGAACCAATGGGCCGGGTCGATCTGGTGCAGGTTCTGAAAACCGCCGTCGAGTTGACCGAAACCCGTTTGCGTGACGATGATGTGACGCTGGAATGGGAGCCGGGACAGTCTGCGGTTTATGTTTGGGGGGGTGAAGTCCGATTGGTGCAGGTCTTTGTTAATCTGATCAATAACGCGGCGGATGCGATGCTGGGGCGACCCAAACGGCACATTTCGATTGTGATGCACGAAGAAGACCGGTTGCGCGTTTCTGTGCGGGATACCGGCCCGGGGATTGAAGACCCCGACCGTGTGTTCGAGCCGTTTTATTCGACAAAAAGCGTAGGATCCTCTGAAGGTCTGGGGCTCGGCCTTTCAATATCATATGGTCTGGTTCAAAGCTTTGGGGGTGAAATCCGTGGGGCAAACACGACTGATGGCGCAGTGTTTACCGTCGAACTGGAACCCTATGGAAAAGAAGAGGCAGCATGATGCGCAGGGTTCTGTTGGTCGATGATGACGCAGCTGTTCGCGAGGCATTGGCGCAAACCATTGAACTGGCGGACTATGCACCGACAACAGCCGGATCTTTTGTGGCGGCCAAGGATCATATTCGGCGGGATTTCCCCGGTGTGATTATTTCGGACATCCGAATGCCCGGGCGGGATGGTTTCCATCTGCTGACCTATGCTCGGGATATCGACCCCGAGCTTCCGGTGATCCTTTTGACCGGAGAAGGCGATATCCCAATGGCCGTGGAAGCCATGGGAAAAGGCGCGTTCGATTTTCTGGAGAAACCATGCGCTGCGTCTGACCTGATGGACGTTCTTGAACGCGCATTCGCGGCCCGCACTCAGGTTTTGGAACAGCGCGCCCTGAAATCTGAACTTGAAAGGGGGGATCCGGCCGCACGTTTGCTGTTTGGTCTGTCTCCGCAAGCCGAGGCACTGCGGGATCGTGTGCGAACTGTTGCACCGACTGGGGCCGAAGTTCTTGTTACCGGCCCGCCGGGCAGCGGCATATCCAAAGTTGCCGAAGTGGTTCACCTGATGTCGCCCGCTGGTCAGGGGCCTTTTGTCAAACGTCCGGCTTCAAGCCTAAGCCCCGATGATCTTGCCCAAAGCTGCGGCGATGCAGTGGGTGGATCCCTGTTTCTGGACGAAGTGTCCGCCATGCCCCAAGCCACGCAGTTTGCGGCGTTGGAGATCATCGAGCGCGGTCCGGGGGGGCGTATTATTGCAGGGACAACCGCTGATCTGTCCGCTTTATGTTCGGAAGGGCGGTTTAACGCAGATCTGTTCTATCGTTTGGATGTGATGCGGGTGCGTGTTCCATCATTGGCGGAACGCCCCGACGACATTCCGGTGATTTTTCGCCACTATGTGGCGCAAGCGGCCGAACAGGCAGGCATCGCAATTCCCGAGATTTCGTCCGAACATCTGGCCGCCTTGATGGCCAGCGACTGGCCGGGCAACGCCCGTTCGCTGATGTCGGCAGCAATGCGGTTTGTTCTTGGAATGCCCGAGGAGGTTACACAAGCAACGGATCTGGGGTTGAGCGAACAGATGGCGCGGGTCGAGCGGTCACTATTGATTGCAGCTTTGGGCCGCCACAATGGAAAAGCGTCAGATGCGGCCAAGGCGCTGAAGCTGCCGCGCAAGACCTTTTATGACAAGCTGGCGCGCTATCAGATTCGTCCCGAGGATTACCGCAGATGAGCGGGAACCGGATTGGCACTTCTGATTCGAATGAAGTGATTCGGAATATGTGCGGAATTCCGCACAAGCCGCACTGAGGATGTGCGAGTTTTCGCACGGCTCGGGACTGTGAAGCGCAGAACCCGAACCAACAAAGCTGTAACACTTTGGTATTAAACAGGTAATCAGGCACTTTCTGCAATCGCAGTCAAAAGTTGTGTGCTTTACCCTGAGTCGCTTCACTGCACGTCATACGGCGCTTACCCGGCGTCGACTGCAAGTTTCAAGGAACTCTGGGAGGATATCAGATGAAGCTTCTGACAACGGCAGCAACTGCGCTTGCTCTGACTGTAACCGCAACGGCTGGTTTGGCTGCATGCGACGAAGGTGAAATCGTCGTTAAGTTCGCGCATGTGACGAACACTGACAAACACCCCAAAGGCATCGCGGCATCGCTGCTGGAGCAGCGGGTCAACGACGAAATGAACGGCACGATGTGTGTCGAGGTCTACCCGAACTCGACGCTCTACAACGATGACAAAGTTCTCGAAGCGATGTTGCAGGGCGACGTGCAACTGGCAGCGCCCTCGCTGTCGAAGTTCGAGAAGTTCACCAAACAGTTCCGCCTGTTTGACCTGCCGTTCATGTTCAAGAACGTCGACGCTGTAGACGCGTTTCAGGCCTCGGCCGAGGGGCAGGCGATGAAAGACAGCATGCAGCGCCGCGGCCTGCAAGGGCTGGCGTTCTGGCACAACGGCATGAAGCAGATGTCGGCCAACAAGGCTTTGGTTGATCCGTCGGATGCAAACGGTTTGAAATTCCGCGTGCAGTCGTCAGATGTGCTGGTGGCTCAGATGGAGGCCATTGGTGGCAGCCCGCAAAAAATGGCGTTCTCGGAAGTGTATGGCGCGCTGCAACAGGGCGTTGTGGACGGGCAGGAGAATACCTGGTCGAACATCTATGGCAAGAAGTTCTTTGAGGTACAGGACGGTATCACCGAAACCAACCACGGCATCATCGACTATCTGGTCGTGACATCGGTGGATTGGCTGGACAGTCTTGATCCGGCGGTGCGGGATCAGTTCCTGACTATTCTGTCCGAAGTTACCGAGACCCGGAACAAAGAAGCCTTTGCGGTGAACGAAGCGGCCAAAGCGTCGATCATTGATGCAGGCGGCGTCATCCGTGAACTGACCCCTGAACAGCGTCAGGCCTGGGTCGACGCGATGAAACCGGTTTGGGACAAATTCGCCGGTGACGTGGGTCAGGACAAGATCGACGCGGCACAGGCCATCAACGCCGGGTTCTGATCCGGTCAAAGACCGCGCGTCCGGCGACTGGGGAGTATTCGACGCGCAGGCCGGGCGGGCTGAAATGGCCCGCCCCATTCTCAACTCTCTCTTCAATAAAATGCGGGGACTAAAAGATGTCTGGTGCGAACTCCGGCCAGGGCGGGCTGATCGACCATATCGAAGAAACCCTGATCGCGTTGCTTTTGGGCCTTATGACGGTCGTTACATTTGCCAACGTGATCGCGCGGTTTGTCTTTAATTCCAATATCCTATGGGCGCTTGAGTTGACAGTGTTCACGTTTGGCTGGCTGGTGCTGCTGGGCGCGTCGTATGCGGTCAAGAAACATGCCCATCTGGGCGTGGATGCAATCCTGAACATGCTGGCGCCAGCACCGAGGCGCATTATGGCGCTGGTCTCGGTTGGATGCTGTCTGGTGTTTTCGCTGCTGATGCTCAAAGGGGCATATGACTATTGGGCCGTCTTTGCAGATCTGCCGCCAACATCGGGCCGCTGGTTCCCGACAGGGTTTGATTTCGGCGCGCGTAGCCAGAGTTTCTACGAGGTGGACGACATCCCCATGGTCGCTCCGCTGCGCTTTCTGGAAGACCTGATCAATTTTGGCGAAGGGTATGAAAAACTGCCCAAGGTCGTACCTTACCTGGTTCTGCCGGTATCCATGCTGCTGCTGGTGATCCGGTTTACGCAGGTCGCCGTTCAAATCTGGCGTGGTGAGACCGATCGCCTTGTCGCCAGCCACGAAGTCGAGGACGAGATTGAGGAAGTCCGCGCACAACAAGGGGTGCATGACTGATGGACGTTATCCTTCTTTTCTCGATGGTCATCGGCCTGCTGCTGATTGGGGTTCCGATTGCGGTTGCACTTGGCCTCAGCTCGACCCTGTTCCTGCTGATCTATTCCGACAGTTCGCTAGCTTCAGTCGCAGGCACGCTTTTCGAGGCGTTCGAGGGGCATTTCACCCTTTTGGCAATCCCGTTCTTCATACTGGCCTCGTCCTTCATGACGACAGGCGGCGTAGCGCGCCGGATCATCCGTTTCTCGATTGCTTGCGTGGGGCATCTGCCCGGCGGTCTGGCGATTGCGGGTGTGTTTGCTTGTATGCTGTTTGCCGCGCTTTCAGGATCGTCCCCGGCCACGGTTGTGGCTATCGGTTCGATCGTCATCGCAGGTATGCGCCAGGTTGGGTATTCCAAAGAGTTTGCCGCCGGTGTGATCTGTAACGCGGGTACGCTGGGCATCCTGATCCCACCGTCCATCGTGATGGTTGTGTATGCCGCCGCCGTCGAAGTTTCAGTTGGGCGCATGTTCCTGGCTGGCGTTATTCCCGGTCTGATGGCTGGCTTCATGCTGATGATCACCATCTATGTCATGGCAAAGGTCAAGAACCTGCCCAAGGGTGAATGGAAGGGGTGGGGTGAGGTCTTTACCTCGGCCCGCGAGGCCGGTTGGGGCCTGTTCCTGATCGTTATCATTCTGGGTGGTATTTATGGGGGTATCTTTACCCCGACCGAGGCTGCCGCGGTTGCTGCCGTCTATGCCTTCTTCATCGCCAGTTTCGTCTACAAGGACATGGGTCCGCTGAGTACGGAAGGGGACGCACAGAACCTGCCACTGCTGAAAAAGCCCTACGCTTTGGTCACAGCGTTCTTTCACCCCGACACCAAGCATACTCTGTTCGAGGCAGGAAAGCTGACGGTGACGCTGTTGTTCGTGATCGCCAACGCGCTGATCCTCAAACATGTTCTAACGGACGAACAGGTGCCGCAGCACATTGCTAGCGCCATGCTTTCAGCGGGTCTTGGACCGGTAACCTTCCTGATCGTTGTCAACGTAATCCTGCTGATCGGTGGTCAGTTTATGGAGCCGTCGGGCCTGCTGGTGATCGTTGCACCGCTGGTGTTCCCGATTGCCATCGAGTTGGGTATCGATCCGATCCATCTGGGCATCATCATGGTGGTGAACATGGAGATCGGGATGATCACGCCCCCGGTCGGTTTGAACCTGTTCGTAACCTCGGGTGTTGCGGGTATGCCGATGATGAGCGTTGTGAGGGCGGCGCTGCCGTTCCTTGCTGTCCTGTTCGTCTTCCTGATTATGGTGACGTATATTCCGTGGATCTCGACCTTCCTGCCCAACACCTTCATGGGGCCGGAAATCATAACCAATTAGGTTGTTTGACGATGTACGTAGCCGGGCGGTTTCGACCGCCCGGCTTTTTCGTATCTTGAACCCCAGCATCAAGTGCTTAACTAGGGTTCAGAGGACGACCTCCCCATAATGGGACATCTTTCGGGACGACCCGAACGAATACGAGGTCGTAATATGCCCTGGATCTTTCTTCTTTTTGCTGGCCTGTTGGAAATCGTCTGGGCTGTAGCCATGAAGCAATCGGCTGGTTTCACCCGATTGTGGCCTACGGCCTTGATGGGTCTTTCGATGATCGGCTCTTTCGGCCTGTTGGCGCTGGCGATGCGCGACCTGCCGTTGGGCACGGCTTATACCATCTGGACCGGTATCGGGGCTGTGGGGGCGTTCTGTGTAGGTATCCTGTTTCTGGGCGAAGCCCTTAGCCCTGCGCGGATTCTGGCGGCTCTTCTGATCGTGTCAGGTCTTATCCTGATGAAGCTGGCGTGAGCGTTTTATTGACCAAGCCATTTTGCTTGGGCAGGGTTCGGAAAACACGGGAAATGGAGACCGGAATGCTGACCGAGACCGACAAGCGCCTGCTGCGCGTGGCTTATGACGAGGCAAAAGCCGGGTTTGATGAAGGTGGATGCCCTATCGGATCAGTTCTGGCGCGGGGTGGCGAAATTGTTTCACAAGGGCGCAATCAACGTGTGCAGGGCGGCGATCCGATCGCACATGGGGAAATGGATGCTTTGCGCAAAGCCGGGCGTCAGAAAACCTATCGCGACACGGTTCTTTACACGTCTTTGTCACCTTGCATGATGTGTTCCGGCACTATCGTTCAGTTTGGTATCCCGCGAGTGGTGATCGGCGATACCCAGAACTTTGGTGGCAACGAAGACTTCCTGCGCGACCGCGGCGTCGAGGTGGTGATAGCCAACGATCCCGACTGCATCGCACTGATGCAGCGGTTCATCGAAGAAAAGCCAGAGCTTTGGGCGGAAGATATTGCCGAGTAAAGGCGAAACCTAGACGCTCTCCAGCGCCTGAATAATGCCCGTGAAATCCCCGGCCTTCAGGCTGGCGCCGCCCACAAGCGCACCATCGACATTTGAAACCGCAAAGATCTCCGCCGCGTTGGAGGGTTTTACCGACCCGCCATAAAGCAAACGGACAGAGCGACCCACTCCTTCGCCAAAGCGACGCTCTAGCCGGGCGCGGATGAAGTCGTGAACCTCTCCGATCTCATCAAGCGTTGGAACCTTGCCAGTGCCTATGGCCCAGATCGGTTCATAGGCAATAATCAGGTTCTCGCCGGTTGCCTGATCCGGGATCGACCCCGACATCTGACCGCCGATTATGTCGAGCGTATTGGCCGCCTCGCGCTGTTCCAGGCTTTCGCCAACGCAAATGATCGCTTTTAACCCCGCATCCATCGCAGCACGGGCCTTGGCGCGTATATCCTCGTCATGTTCTTGATGGTCCACGCGCCGTTCGGAATGACCCAGGATGACTGATGTCGCGCCCGCGTCCAGCAGCATCTCAGCGCTGATTTCGCCTGTATACGCGCCTGCGCTTGCCGCGTGGCAATCCTGCCCGCCAACAGTAACTGCTGACCCGCGTACGGTGTCTGCCGCGCGGCTGAGCAATGTTGCCGGAGGGCAGATCAGGATATCGACAGAAGCGTCTGGGTGGGACTTGCACAGTGCTTCAAGCTCGCTCAGCGCAGCACCGGTTCCGTTCATTTTCCAGTTTCCTGCCGCAAGCTTGCGCCGCATACCCGTATCTCCCTGATCATTCGATGATTTAAGATGCGGATAGCATTGTCGGCACGATCTTACAATTCCACTGATCGGGTGGGTTCGTGCGCTTTGATCGACGCACGGCGTTCGGTCGGGCCCGAGTCACAGGATTACCCGGCGCAAACTAGGATTTCTGCACGATGCTCTCATCGAATTTGATGGATTCACCGCAACCGCAAGCGTCGACGACATTCGGGTTCCTGAACTTGAAACCTGATTCCAGCAACGACACCTCGTAATCGATTTCAGTTCCGAACAGGAACATCTGCGCCATTGGTGCGATCATGACGCGTGCACCATCCTGTTCAACGACTTCGTCGTGTGGATCGGCCTGATCGACATATTCCATGGTATATTCCATGCCCGCACAGCCGCCTTTCTTTACGCCAATGCGCAAGCCGACGTGGCCACCCGAGTTCATCAGGCGGGTAATTTGCTCTGCGGCTTTGGGCGTCATGGTCACAGCCTGTTTGCCGGGAATGCCGAACATGTAAGTCTCCGTTGTCGCGCGTTGCATTTAATCTAGGGCTCAGGGGGCCAAGGCTCAAGACGGTGTGTTATAAAGAGTTTTATCAGGATGAAACAACCCGGCATACAGTAAGGGTTCGCTGAAAACACCCGACCGTTAAACCGTGGAGCTGAATAGGTTTAAGCTGGTTGATCGCCAAAACGGTTCGCATTGTGAAATCATCGGAAAGGATAATATTGTGAAGAGATTAAATGCAATTTTTAATCCAGTCTTGTTGGGAGCGGTACTTACCATTGCAGTTCTTTTGTTTGTTCCGGATGATGCGGTGGCCGCCAATGATGGAGAGAGGCATCCGGTAAACTGCGCGACCGCCGAGGGCGATCTGCGCGCCATCGCGACTGAGAAAAAGCACGCGCAGGACCAACAGTTAGAAAGTGTTGCCGCCATTACTCCTGCCGGGGCACTTTTGGGGCTGGTCACAGGAACGGAACACAAAAGGCTGCAAATGCTATCGGGGGACTACATCAATCAACTGGATGCCAGATCTGCGGAAATCAAAAAGACCTGCAATTTGAACTGATCACCCGTCGTTAGGTGATCTGGATATGAAAAGGACCGTTCTCGGGCAAGAACGGTCCGTGTTTCTGGGCCGGAACTCGGGGGGCGGTCAAATCATGTCTGGACCGAGGTACGATACCGATTGGTGCCGTCCGCAGGTCTTTTCCCGTATCATTGTGACAGGGACAGCACGAACAGGTAACAAAAACACCAATGTTTTGTGACAAATAGCCGGGAAACTGTGGCCGGTGCCTACATAAATCCCAGTTCCAGACGTGCTTCGTCTGACATCATCTCCATACCCCAGGGTGGCTCCCAGGTCAGTTCCACGTCGACCTCTTTGACGCCTGCAACAGGCTCGATCGCTTCCATGATCCATCCGGGCATGTCGCCGGCAACCGGGCATCCGGGGGCTGTCAGCGTCATGATCACCTTCACCGCGTTGTCCGTGGAAATGTCGATCGTGTAGATCAGGCCGAGGTCATAGATATTCACGGGGATTTCCGGGTCATAGACCGTGCGGCACGCCTCGACCACAGGCTCGTACAGGGGGTGCTCAATGGTTGACGGCGCAATCAGCGGTGTGCCTTCAAACTGTTCGCTCGGGTGGGTCATCTTTGCCTCGGGTCAGTTGCCTGAGTGATTATATAGGGAATAGCCGCAACAGCGTCCAGTAGGGCGGCGGCGCCGATAGGGGCGCCGCGGCAATTTAGTCGTTGATGTCGTGGTTGAAGGTTTTGACCTGACCTTGCGGCAATGCAAACAGTTTCCGCAAAACAAGCCACACAATCAGTGACATCACTGCGAAGATCAACACCAACACGTTCAAAGACAGAGCCATTCCGGATACGGCAAGGATAAGGCCCGTGACTGCGGCTCCGATTGCAAAGCCCAGAAAAATGAACCCTGGCAGGACAATCTCAAGGATACCCAGCGCCAATGCGGCGGCGAGCCAGATCCACCAGGTCAACCAGAAGGGGTCTGCCATCATTTTCCTCCTTTTAACATCTTGAATGCGTCACCAAAGGCTTCCAGTGCGTTGGCGGGTACAACAATAGTCTGTTTACCAGTGCCATTTCCAAGCGCGTTCAGGGCTTCAACCTGTTTCAAGGCAACCTGATACTGGGCCGCTTCAATGCCGTTATCCTGAATGGCCTTGGCGACCACACCCGTGGCATAAGCCTCGGCTTCGGCCTGAATGCGCCGCGCCTTGGCGGATTGTTCCGCCGCATAAAGCTCGGCGTCGGCATGCAGCTCGACTGCGCGCTTCTTGCCCTCGGCTTCTGTCACCTGCGCACGACGGGCGCGTTCGGCGTTCAGCTGTTGCAGCATGGCGTCACGGGTGGCCTGATCCAGATTTACGTCCAGAATCTCGGCGCGGGTGACTTCGATGCCCCAGTCATCGACAGCGGTTTCAACGCTTTCCTGAATACGCGTGATCAGTTGGGACCGGTTCGACTGGACCTCATCCAAATCCATTTTACCAATCTCGGCGCGAACGATCCCGGCGACAGTGGTAGCAATCGCACCATCAACGTCGCGGATTCGGTAGACCGTCTTTTCAGGTTCGAGAATACGGTAGAAGACCGATGTATCGATCTGCACCAAAACGTTGTCCTTGGTGATTGCGTCCTGCGTCGCGTTTGGCAGTTGGCGTTCCAGGATCGAGATCTTGTGGCGCGCAATGTCCAGCAGCGGAACGATAAAGTTGATGCCGGGGCCAAGCACGGAATGCAGGCGCCCAAACCGTTCAACCACATATTTTTCGGACTGAGGCACAATCTTGATGCCCTTGAAAATGATAACAATTACCAGCACCGCGGCCAGCAGGTAAATGATGTTTGACGAAAGCAATCCGATGATTTGGTCTTCGGTCATACTGTCCTCTTGTTTTTGTGTACTATAGTATACATGTGGCGATTGAGTCGCTCGATTTCAACTCTGGTATGAGGGGAAAGCAGTCCCATGCAAATGCCTCGATAATGAAACGCTGTATCGAAAAATCGTGCTGTGACCGCTTTGCATCCCTAATTGTTTGCGGTATCGGGCGGGGATGAAACTGATAATCGATACAGATCCTGGCATCGATGATGCCATGGCAATCGCCTATGCCGCTGCAGCACCCGAGATCGAGCTGATCGGCCTGACCACGGTGTTTGGAAACACGCATGTACATCAATCCAGCCGCAATGCCCGGTTCCTGCTTGATAAACTGGGTCTGGATCTGCCTGTCGCGGAAGGGGCTGCCGTTGCATTGGGTGCCGATGCGCATTCGCCATCCGAACATGTGCATGGTCCCGAAGGATTCGGTGACCTGACTGACATTCCCGAGATTGGAAGTAACCACGCCCTGCCGGCTGCTGAATTTCTGGTCGACATGGCACGAACCCATAAGAAAGAACTGGTGGTTTGCGCCGTGGGCCCTCTGACCAACATCGCCAACGCCATTCGTCTGGATCCGGAATTCGCCGACAATCTGGGGCGTTTGGTTATCATGGGCGGCGCTGTGTACTGCCTGGGCAATATAACCAACCATGCCGAGGCAAACATCTACCATGATGCTATTGCGGCTGAAGAGGTCTTTGCCACACCGCCGGATACGGTACTTGTCGGCTTGGATGTCACGCTGAAAACGCTCTACGAGACTGCGGATTTCGAAAGCCTGGCAATGCGATCACCTGACATGGGGTCCTTTCTGCGCGATATCTCTCGCTTTTACCTGAAGTTCTACAAGGACGTCGGTGGTCTGGAAGGTTGCGGCCTGCACGATTCGACGGCTGTGATCGCTTGTTCTCATGGTGCCATGTTTGACATGGTCGAAACGGGTCTGCGGGTTGTCACCGAAGGCGACCAGAAGGGGGCAACGCGACCTGATCCGGAACGTCCCGTAGTTCGGGTCTGCCGCGACGTGGACGGGGCAGGGGTTGTTCAACTGTTTACAGACCGTGTTGCCTCGCTACCCTGACGGGTTGCAAAGACCAAACGGATCGGGCAAAGCCTGCCCGGTTCGGCGACCCGAGGGATGACATGACCCAACAGTTTTCTTTTGATCTGAAGGCAACAGACGGCAAAGCTAGGACCGGAGTGATCAGCACACCGCGCGGCGACGTGCGAACGCCTGCCTTTATGCCGGTTGGCACTGCGGCAACGGTCAAGGCGATGATGCCGGAAAGCGTTCGCGCGACGGGGGCAGACATCCTGCTGGGGAACACTTATCACCTGATGCTGCGCCCGACCGCTGAGCGTATTGATCGACTGGGTGGACTCCACAAGTTCATGAACTGGGATCGGCCCATTCTGACAGATTCCGGCGGATTTCAGGTCATGTCGCTGGCCGGTTTGCGCAAGCTGACTGAAAAGGGCGTGACCTTCAAATCCCACATCGACGGGTCAAAGCACGAATTGACGCCGGAACGATCCATGGAGATCCAGCGCCTGTTGGGCTCGGACATTGTCATGTGTTTCGATGAATGCCCTGCGCTGCCAGCGGATCGTGACCGCATTGCCGAGTCGATGCGCCTGTCGATGCGTTGGGCGGAACGGTCGCGCGATGCGTTTGGCGATCGTCCGGGGCATGCGCTTTTTGGCATTATGCAAGGTGGGTTGGAAAAAGACCTGCGCGAAGAAAGCGCCGAGGCGTTGAAATCTATCGGTTTCGAAGGCTACGCAGTTGGTGGCCTGGCGGTCGGCGAAGGGCAAGAGGCCATGTTCTCTTGCCTCGATTATGCCCCCGATTTCCTGCCATCGGACAAGCCGCGCTATCTGATGGGCGTCGGCAAGCCCGACGATATAGTCGGTGCTGTTGCCCGCGGGATCGACATGATGGACTGCGTGTTGCCCTCGCGGTCTGGGCGTACAGGGCAGGTTTTCACCCGCTACGGCGTGGTGAACATCAAGAATGCCCGTCACGCAGACGATCCGCGGCCGCTGGACGAACGCTGCACTTGCCCGGCTTGTTCGAATTATTCCCGCGCTTACCTGCACCACGTGTTCCGTGCGAATGAGATGATTTCCGGCATGTTGCTGACATGGCATAACCTGCATTACTTTCAGGAGATCATGGCCGGCATGCGCGACGCGATTGCGGATGGTGCGTTCGAAGCCTGGCAGGCCGATTTCCACGCGCGACGCGCGCAGGGGGATATCGAACCGCTGTAATATTTTGCCCTCTCCAGGAAGAAATCTGCCAGTTCTGCGCAGCCGGGCTGTTTTCTGGCGACTGATCGCGCAAGACCGGGGCGTATTCTACTATTTGGTGGATATGTTCCCGGCACGCCTTGCAGTCCGCCAAACCTCGGTTCATTCTGATTGGTGATACATGGCGGTAAGGTTGAAAATGGGCGATGAGGCCCCACCTTTATCGTCCAAGACAGGAGACGGACAAATGTTGCCTCGATGAGGGACAAGTTCCGTCTTGCCAACGATAAGGATAGAGCATGCAAGAGCCTCTGAATTCCTCCTACCCCGTCCTGCCGCTGCGCGATATTGTGGTGTTCCCACATATGATCGTGCCGCTTTTCGTAGGCCGTGACAAATCGGTCCGCGCGCTGGAAGAGGTGATGCAGGATGACAAGCAAATTCTGTTGTCCAGCCAGATCGATCCCGGCGTTGACGATCCGGACGAAGAAGGCATCTACCGCACCGGCGTTTTGGCCAATGTGCTGCAACTTCTGAAGCTGCCCGATGGCACGGTGAAAGTGCTGGTCGAGGGGCAGGCGCGCGTTCAGATCACCGAGTTTCTGGAAAACGAAGAGTTTTTCGAAGCCCGCGCGGAATACCTGACCGAAATTCCCGGCGACGTCACCACAACCGAAGCGCTGTTGCGCACTGTCGCGGATGAGTTCGAGCGTTACGCCAAAGTGCGCAAGAACATCCCCGAAGAGGCACTGACCGCAGTAGGCGATACCACCGAGCCTGCGAAGCTGGCCGACCTTGTGTCCGGGCATCTGGGCATAGAAGTCGAACAAAAGCAGGAGCTTCTGGAAACCCTCAGCGTCAGCGAGCGGCTTGAGAAGGTCTATGGCCTGATGCAGGGCGAGATGTCTGTTCTGCAGGTCGAGAAGAAGATCAAGACCCGTGTCAAATCCCAGATGGAGAAGACGCAGCGTGAGTATTATCTGAATGAGCAGATGAAGGCCATTCAGAAGGAACTTGGCGATGGCGAGGACGGCAGCAACGAAGTTGCTGAACTGGAAGCCAAAATCGCCGAAACCAAGCTGTCGAAAGAAGCGCGGGAAAAGGCCGAGGGTGAGCTTAAGAAGCTCAAGAACATGTCGCCCATGTCGGCCGAAGCCACAGTTGTGCGCAACTATCTGGATTGGATTCTTGCTCTGCCTTGGGGCACCAAATCCCGTGTCAAAAAGGATCTGGGCCGCGCGCAGGAGATTCTGGACGCGGACCATTATGGGCTTGAAAAGGTCAAGGAACGGATCGTTGAATACCTCGCGGTTCAGCAGCGCTCGAAGAAGCTGAAAGGGCCGATTCTTTGCCTTGTCGGCCCTCCGGGCGTGGGCAAGACCTCGCTGGGTAAGTCGGTTGCCAAAGCTACTGGGCGTGAGTTCATTCGCATCTCACTGGGTGGTGTTCGAGACGAATCCGAGATCCGGGGCCATCGTCGGACCTATATTGGCTCCATGCCCGGCAAAATCATTCAGGCGTTGAAAAAGGCGAAGACCACGAACCCGCTGATTTTGTTGGATGAAATCGACAAGATGGGACAGGATTTCCGGGGCGACCCAGCATCCGCGATGCTTGAGGTGCTGGACCCGGAACAGAACAACACGTTCATGGACCATTATCTTGAGGTTGAATATGACCTGTCCAACGTGATGTTCCTGACCACGTCGAACAGCTACAACATGCCCGGGCCTTTGCTTGACCGGATGGAGATCATCCCGTTGGCCGGTTACACCGAGGACGAAAAGCGTGAGATCGCCAAGCAGCACCTGATCAGCAAACAGGTCAAGAACCATGGTTTGAAAGCCAAGGAATTCGAGCTGACCGATGAGGCGCTGCAAAAGATCATCCGCACCTATACCCGCGAGGCGGGCGTACGGAACCTTGAACGTGAAATCGCCAAGGTCGCGCGCAAATCGTTGACCAAGATCATCAAGAAGGATGCGGAAACCGTTAAGGTTACACCCGAAAACCTGCAAGATTTCCTGGGCGTGCCGAAATTCCGTTACGGCCTGGCCGAGCAGGACGATCAGGTTGGTGTTGTCACCGGTCTTGCCTGGACGTCAGTAGGTGGCGACCTGCTGCATATCGAAGCGTTGAAACTGCCCGGCAAAGGGCGGATGAAGACGACCGGTAAGCTGGGCGATGTGATGAAGGAATCCATCGACGCCGCTTCGTCCTATGTGCGTTCGATTTCACCTCAGATCGGGGTAAAGCCGCCGCAGTTTGACAAGATCGACATTCACGTTCACGTGCCGGATGGCGCGACACCCAAGGATGGCCCATCGGCAGGTCTGGCCATGGTCACGTCGATTGTCTCGGTTCTGACCGGTATTCCGGTTCGGAAAGACATCGCGATGACCGGCGAAGTCTCACTGCGCGGGAATGCGATGCCGATTGGTGGATTGAAAGAAAAGCTACTGGCCGCGCTGCGTGGTGGGATAAAGACCGTTCTGATCCCGGAAGAGAATGAAAAGGATCTCGCGGATATCCCGGACAACGTCAAAGAAGGGCTGAAGATCATCCCGGTCAAACATGTCTCGGAAGTTCTGGAACACGCATTGGTGCGCAAACCTGAACCGATCGAGTGGGATGAAGCCGCGGAAGAGGCCGCAGCAGCGGCGGCCGCGTCGACCGGTAATACCGGACCTTCCGCAACCGCGCATTAAGTCTTTGGAAAATCAAATAAAGGCGAAGCAATAGCTTCGCCTTTATTTGTCGAGGGATGTAGTGAAAACTGCAACATGCAGCGCCAAAACGCTGGATGAAACCAGTGTATCATTTTGGGCATCGGCGAGCTTTGAAAATGGTGGGTGATAACGGATTTGAACCGCTGACATCTTCGATGTGAACGAAGCGCTCTACCACTGAGCTAATCACCCATGGGACGGGGTGATATCTTTCCCGAAGGTTGGCTGCAAGGGAAATAGAACCCGCGGCATCCGCAAAAAATCGCGCCGTATACAAAAACCTGGAATTTGACAAAAAACTTGAAAACGCCGCTTGACGCTGCCCGAGCGTAGCCATAATACACCCAAACGTTCAGCAATGAACTTGCAGCGGGCGGTTGTAGCTCAGTTGGTTAGAGTACCGGCCTGTCACGCCGGGGGTCGCGGGTTCGAGCCCCGTCAACCGCGCCATCGCTGCCATCCTTGGTCCAGGTTAAAGGCCACGAAAATAGATGCGCGGTTGTAGCTCAGTTGGTTAGAGTACCGGCCTGTCACGCCGGGGGTCGCGGGTTCGAGCCCCGTCAACCGCGCCATTTTCCTCCTCTAACAGATCAAGGGTTGCGCCTTTTTAGGCACCTTTTGTCAATCCTGTGTTCATTGCAGGTTTTGATCGGCGAAAATTCGACTGTTCACTAAATGTTCTAACTTTTCTGTTGGAGTCTTGGTCTGGCTCGCCTATCTCTTAACCACTTGTTTGTTGGGGGCCGCATATGGCTGAGCTGAAGAATATCGAGGTGCGCGGCGCGCGCGAACATAACCTCAAAGGTATAGACGTTGATATCCCTCGGGATCAGTTGGTGGTCATAACTGGACTGTCGGGTTCGGGGAAGTCCTCATTGGCGTTTGACACCATCTATGCAGAAGGCCAGCGCCGGTATGTCGAAAGCCTTTCGGCCTATGCCCGGCAGTTCCTGGATATGATGGAAAAACCGGATGTCGATCACATCAGCGGCCTGTCTCCGGCAATTTCGATTGAACAAAAGACGACGTCCAAGAACCCGCGTTCAACTGTGGGCACGGTAACCGAGATCTATGACTATCTGCGTCTGCTGTTTGCCCGCGCCGGAACGCCCTACAGCCCAGCCACCGGGCAACCGATTGAAGCGCAGCAGGTGCAGGACATGGTCGACCGGATCATGACAATGGAAGTCGGTACGCGCGGTTATCTTCTGGCCCCCATCGTGCGAGATCGGAAGGGTGAGTACAAAAAAGAATTCCTGGAGCTGCGCAAACAGGGTTTCCAGCGCGTCAAGGTGGACGGAGAGTTCTACGAACTGGATCAACCGCCTGTATTGGATAAGAAATTCCGTCACGATATCGATGTGGTTGTTGATCGACTGGTCGTGCGGGAAGGTATGGAAACGCGCCTGGCCGACAGCCTGCGCACCGCTCTGGATCTGGCGGACGGGATTGCCATATTGGAAACTGCCCCGCGTGTGGATGATCCGGAACGCATCACATTCAGCGAGAATTTTGCCTGCCCGGTCAGCGGTTTCACCATTCCCGAAATCGAACCACGCCTGTTTTCATTCAACGCGCCGTTCGGTGCCTGCCCGGATTGCGACGGTCTTGGGGTCGAGTTGTTTTTCGATGAGCGCCTGGTGGTGCCGGACCAGACGCTGAAACTCTACGATGGCGCTTTGGCCCCATGGCGCAAGGGTAAATCCCCGTATTTCCTACAAACCATCGAGGCCATTGCGCGCCATTACGAGTTTGACAAGAACACGCCCTGGAAAAACCTGCCTAAAAATGTGCAAGAGGTCTTTCTGCGTGGGTCCGGGGATGATGAAATTCAGTTCCGGTACGACGAAGGTGGGCGCGTCTATCAGGTGACCCGCAGTTTTGAAGGCGTGATCCCGAATATGGAACGCCGGTACCGCGAAACCGACAGCGCATGGATTCGTGAGGAATTTGAACGATATCAAAACAATCGTCCCTGCGGCGCCTGCGAAGGTTACAGGCTTCGGGCCGAAGCGCTGGCGGTAAAGATCGCCGGGCTGCATGTGGGGCAGGTGGTGCAGATGTCGATCCGTGAGGCTTTGGCGTGGATCGAAGACGCGCCCAACCACCTGAGCGCCCAGAAAAACGAAATTGCCCGCGCCATTCTCAAGGAAATTCGCGAGCGACTTGGTTTCCTGAATAACGTTGGTTTGGAATATCTTACGCTGTCCCGTTCAAGCGGAACACTGTCAGGTGGCGAGAGCCAGCGTATTCGTCTGGCCAGTCAGATCGGCTCGGGGCTGACCGGGGTTCTCTATGTGCTGGATGAGCCTTCGATCGGGCTGCATCAGCGAGACAATGACCGGCTTCTGGGCACGCTCAAGAACCTGAGGGATCAGGGCAATACGGTGATCGTTGTAGAACATGACGAGGAAGCCATCCGCGAAGCTGACTATGTTTTCGACATCGGTCCGGGAGCAGGTGTACATGGCGGGCAGGTGGTCAGTCATGGAACGCCTGCGCAAATCGCGGCGGATGCGGCCTCCATTACCGGGCAGTACCTTGCAGGAACGCGTGAAATCGCAGTTCCGGTACAGCGCCGTAAAGGCAAGAAGCAGAAAGTCACGGTGGTCAAGGCCACAGGCAACAACCTGAAGAATGTCACAGCCGAATTCCCCTTGGGCAAATTCGTTTGTGTCACCGGAGTGTCTGGCGGGGGTAAATCCACCCTCACCATTGAGACATTGTTCAAAACCGCGTCAATGCGGCTGAACGGAGCACGTCAGACACCAGCACCCTGTGAAACCATCAAGGGGCTGGAACACCTCGATAAGGTCATCGACATCGACCAGCGACCCATTGGGCGAACGCCGCGTTCAAACCCGGCGACTTATACTGGCGCCTTCACCCCGATCCGAGATTGGTTTGCCGGTCTGCCCGAGGCTAAGGCACGCGGATACAAACCGGGTCGCTTCAGCTTTAACGTCAAAGGCGGGCGGTGCGAGGCATGTCAGGGTGACGGTGTCATCAAGATCGAGATGCACTTTCTGCCGGATGTCTACGTGACTTGCGAAACCTGCAAAGGCGCGCGGTATAACCGCGAGACGCTTGAGATCAAGTTCAAGGGCAAATCCATCGCGGATGTGCTTGATATGACAGTGGAAGATGCGCAGGAGTTCTTCAAGGCCGTGCCGTCAATCCGGGACAAGATGGACGCCCTTGCTCGTGTGGGTCTTGGCTATATCAAGGTGGGTCAACAAGCCACGACGTTGTCAGGTGGCGAGGCGCAGCGGGTAAAGCTGTCTAAGGAACTGTCGAAGCGTTCAACCGGGCGAACGCTCTATATTCTCGACGAACCGACAACAGGTCTGCATTTCGAAGATGTGCGCAAGCTGCTGGAAGTGCTGCACGAACTTGTCGATCAGGGCAATACTGTGGTGGTGATTGAACATAATCTGGATGTGGTCAAAACTGCGGATCATATCATCGACATTGGACCTGAAGGTGGTGATGGCGGTGGCGAAATCGTCGCCACCGGAACACCGGAAGACATAGCCGATGTTGAGCGCAGCCACACCGGGCGATACCTGAAGCCGATGCTGAAAGGGGCGCGCGTCGCGGCAGAATAAGTGCCTAGACGCGGCCTCAGTTCAGGATATCTGCGATCGCGCCGATCAGGTTCAGGACTTTGCGTGTCTCGGGGTCGACCCGGTACACGTAATCACCCGCACGGACATATGAGTAGTTTCGGTTCAACCCATAGCGATAGGGGTCATTGATCCAACGGTAGTCGTTGGTAATGAAGTCACCATCGCGATAGATTTTCTTTGCCTGACCAGGCGGCACGCAGGGAACGGATTTCTTGGCCAGACCCGGAGGGCAATGCCCGGCCTTGTTCTTTGCAACCGCGGCAACCGGGGAAAGGGCCAAAGCCGCCAGAGTTGCCGTCGTCACCAAAAATCTCGTCATGTCGCCTTCCTTTGCGATTTGGCCAGCCGGGCCTTTTGTTCATGACTGCCTAGATGGTCGCTTGCCCAACATCTGTCAAATCGTTGGGCAAGATGCCGCCAGTTGTCTTATTCACGCCCGCGCTTTTCGAACCGTGGCAGCATGGCACTGAAATCGCGTCCCTTGCCATCTTCATTCTCGACAAATTGCTCATAAAGCGCGGTGGCAACCTGACCCATCGGTGTATCTGCATCTGCACTCTCTGCCGCCTGCTGGCTCAGGCGCAGGTCCTTCAACATAAGCTCGGCCGCGAAACCGGGGGCGTACCCATTGTCCGCCGGGCTTTGCGGACCGACACCGGGGGCAGGGCAATAGGCGTTCATCGTCCAACTGTATCCGGACGACGTACTTACCACGTCAAACATCTTCTGCCGGTCCAGACCAAGCTTGTCGGCTAGGGCGAAGGCTTCACAGGTTGCGATCATGGTGACACCAAGGATCATGTTATTGCAGATTTTGGCGGCCTGGCCGGCACCGGCCTCACCACAGTGAACAGCTTTCTGCCCCATGATGTCGAACAGGGGGGATGCCTTGGCAAACGCGGCCTCTGATCCGCCAGCCATGAAGGTCAGCGTGCCAGCCGCAGCGCCACCGATGCCACCTGAAACCGGCGCGTCTACGGACAACAGTCCGGCGTTGATGGCTTGATCCGCAACTGCCCGCGCGCTTTCCACATCAACCGTCGAGCAATCGATTAACACGGCACCTTGTGCCATTGCGGGAATGATCTGATCGGCAACGGCCCTCAGAATCGCACCGTTTGGCAGCATCGTGATGACAGCATCGGCCGCTGCCACAGCTTCCGAAGCGGTTTCGGCCGAAGTAACCCCGTCAACCGTCACGCCCGCTGTGTCAAAGCCAAGTACCTTATGACCGGCTTTTGCCAGATTGGCCGCCATTGGCGCGCCCATGTTTCCCAGTCCGATGAAACCGATTTGCATCTCTTAATCCTCTTCGAAAGTCAGGGCGTCCGCACCCAGGGGCTGAAGCATTTTCGACACGGCAACCAGAGGGACGTTCATGTCAGGAAACTGCCAGTTCGGATTGCGATCCTTGTCGATGATCTGCGCGCGGATACCTTCCAGAAAATCTCCATGCTCCATCGCGCGGTAGGTGAAACGATACTCCATCTCCAGAGCTCGGCGTATGGTCAGAGAAGGGGTGCGCAGGCGGTGAAGAATCTCGATCGTGCAGGCCACAGAAAGCGGTGCGTTCTTCCTCAGCATGCCCAGAGTTTTCGCCGAAAACTCACTGTCGTCTCTGTGCAGACTGTTCAGAACGTCGCCAAGGGTTTCACCGGAAAAATGCTGGTCGATCTGGGCCTGCAAGTTCGCCAATTCGCCATCAGAAGGTGTATCGGCATGGTCAGCCAATAGTTCAGCGTTTCCAGAGGCTTCGAGCAGCTCGATCAGATCGGACCATTGTGATTGCGGGATGAAAAGATCGGCAAACCCTGCATAGATCGCATCCGCAGGCCCCATCCGATAGCCCGTTGTCCCCAGAAACTCACCCGTGCGTCCGGGTGCAAGGGCCAGCATCAAAGAGCCGCCGACATCCGGCACCAGTCCGATGGAGCATTCTGGCATGGCAATCTTTGCGCTTTCACCCACAACGCGATGGCTGCCATGGCATCCGATGCCAACACCGCCGCCCATCGCGAACCCCTGAAGAAAGCTGATGACCGGCTTTGGATATTCGAAGGTCAGGGCATTCAGACGGTATTCGTCACACCAGAATTTCTGACCGTAAGAAAAATCGCCCTTGGTGCCGGTTTCATAAAGTTCAGCAATATCACCGCCCGAGCAGAAGGCTTTTTCCCCTTCGGCGTCCAGGATGATCAGGTCGATCTCATCGTCCTCGCGCCAGTTGCGCAGCGCTGTGTCGATGGCCATGCACATGTCATAGGTCATCGCGTTCAGCGCATGAGGACGGGTCAGGGTGATACGCCCGGCACGGCCTGTGGTGCGGATATCGATATCTGACATGGATGCCTCAGCGATTGGCAAGCAACTGGCGCGATACGATCACACGCATGATCTCATTCGTGCCTTCCAATATCTGGTGCACACGAAGATCACGCACAAGCTTTTCGATGCCGTAATCAGCAAGGTAGCCATAACCACCATGCAATTGCAGGCACTGATCCACCACTTTCGATCCGGTCTCAGTGACGAATTTCTTGGCCATGGCGCAGAACTTCGTGGCATCGGGTGCGCCCTGATCCAGCTTCCAGGCTGCCTGCCGAAGGAATGTGCGCGCGGCCTGCAATTCGATCTCCATATCCGCCAGACGGAACTGAAGGGCCTGAAACTGGTCGATGGATTGGCCAAAAGCCTTACGTTCAGACATGTATTGCAGCGTCATGTCCAGCCCGGCCTGAGCGGCCCCAAGGGAACAGGCCGAAATGTTAAGCCGTCCGCCATCCAGCCCCATCATCGCATATTTGAACCCGTCTCCTTCCGTGCCCACAAGGTTTCCGGCCGGTATCTTGCAATCGTCGAACTGAACTTGCGCGGTGGGTTGGCTTTTCCAGCCCATCTTCTGCTCGAGCGCGCCGAAGCTGAGTCCGGGCGTGCCGTCTTCAACGTAAACGGTCGATATCCCTTTGGGTCCATCCTGACCGGTACGCACCATGCAGACGTAAGCGTCGGAATATCCGCCGCCTGAAATGAAGGCTTTTGTTCCGTTCAGCGTATAGCCTTCATTGGTTCGTTCGGCACGTGTTTTCAGCGCCGCCGCATCCGATCCAGAGCCGGGCTCGGTCAAGCAATAACTCAGCACAGTTTTCAAGCTCAGAACATCGGGCATAATGCGCGCCTTGAGGTCATCGTCGGCAAAATTGTCGAGCATCTTGGCGCACATGTTATGGATCGACAGGAAGGCTGCGACCGACGGGCAGGCCATCGATAAGGCCTCAAAAACCAGGGTTGCATCCAGACGGGTCAGGTTTGACCCACCGCTAGCCTCTGACACGTAAAGGGCACCGAAGCCAAGCTCTCCGATTTGGGGCCACAAGGTTTTGGGGATCGTTCCATCAGCCTCCCATTGCCGGGCAAAAGGGGCGATATGTTCCTGCCCAAAGGCATGTGCCATATCGAAAATGGCTGTTTGTTCCTCGCTGAGTGCGAAATCCATGGCGCTCCCTCCCATCGGCAATGAATTGAACAGTTGTTTATTTCTGAATTCTTACAGAAATTTTGCAGGTTCAACAATGGCTCTGGGCACGGGGCTGTTGTCGTTAGTGCCTAAAGATCCGCATGGAACTCTTCGATCAGGTGGCGTACGACGGCCTTGCCGGGATCTTCTCCTCGTGCGGCAGCCTCGGCGTGAACGCGGCGCTGGCGTGTGGCCGAGGTGCCGTTTTCGGCAATCTGCCGCAGGCGGGCCAGTTCCGACATTGTGCCCAGTGCCTCGGCATCTTCGGCCAGCAATCCCATCAGATCACCGATCAAATCGGACATGGGTTTGATCGAGCGATCGCCGAAGTCGATCAATCCTTCGCCCACACCATATCGCTGCGCGCGCCAGCGGTTTTCACCTATAAGAAAGCGATCATATTGCCGCCAGCGCAAGTTGCGATCTTTCAAGCGGCACAACATTCTGGTCAACGCCTGAATAAGGGCGGCAAGTGAAAGCGTGTGCTCCAACCTTGGCTGGACATCCATAATCCGCGTTTCAAGCGTTGGAAAGCGATGCGAGGGGCGCAGGTCCCACCAGATCTTAGTGGTATCTTCAATGACCCCCAGTTCAATCAAAATACCTGTCGTGCGTTCATATTCGCCCCAGCTTGCAAAGACCGGCGGCAGACCAGTGCGCGGCAAATTGTCAAAGACAGTCAGGCGGTACGAAGACAGGCCCGTATCCTCGCCATTCCAGAAAGGCGAGGACGTGGACAACGCCAGAAGATGCGGCAGGAAGTAAGACAATTGCGGCATCAGATCAGAACGCAATGCTTGGCTTTCAACCCCGACATGAACATGCATTCCGCAGATCAGCATCCGGCGGGCCACGCCCCCCAGCGCATGTTGCAGCTCATCATAGCGTTCTTTGCGGGTGTGATGCTGATCCTTCCAGTTTGCGAAAGGGTGGCACGACACGGCAATTGGCGACAGATTATAATCCGCTGCCCGTTCTGATACACAGGACCGCAGGCGTTTCAGGTCCTCGCGCGCCGAAGCAACGGTTGCATGCGGGCGGGTGCCGACTTCAATCTGGCATTGCAGGAATTCGGGGCTGACCTGACCTTCGAAATCATTCTGACAGGCTTCCATCAGCGCTTCGGGGGCTTCGGACAATTGGAGGCTGTCGCGGTCCACAAGAAGGTATTCTTCTTCGATCCCGATCGTGAATTCCTGCTGCATGGCGGCCCTCGCGGTAGTTATTTCGATCAGTGAATACGGAAATTTTCTTTTTGCCAAGGGTTTGCCCGGCTTGTCCTTGCAGAGGAACGACTAGCAAAGGTAAGGAACATCGCAGCAAAGACTACGGAGCCAGCGACTTGAAACCCAGAAAATTCCCGCAGATCAACGCCGCCCTGGATGAGCTGGGTGTGAAACTGGTCGACAAGGTCACCGAACAGGATGAGCGCACACGGTTGGAAGCTTTTGAGGCTGCCGGAGGTCTGACGCGCCCCGTCTATGCTTTGTCCCCGGGGATGGATGGGTTTGATATTTCGCAACTGGCCAGTGAATACGCCATGCACAAGAATGCGCTAGAGGCGCTGAAGGATCCAGAGCGCAATCAGACTGGCTATCGTACCGGAAACGGCTATTACGACAGCCCGGACGCGGATGCCTTGTATCTGATGATCCGCCGCTTTCAGCCCCGGCGGGTGATCGAGGTTGGATGCGGTAACTCGACCCGAGTAACCCGGCAGGCGGTCATCGATGGCGGGTTTAACACCACAATTACGGCAATCGATCCGTATCCCCGCGCTGACATTGCCCATGTTGTTGATAGGTTCGAACAAAAACGGCTGGAGGAGGCCGACCCGGCGCTGTTTTCAGAGCTGGAAGCCGGCGACATCCTGTTTATTGATTCCAGCCACGTCGTGCGGATGAGCAACGACGTCGCTCATCTTTTTTGCCGCATCATTCCAACACTGAAGCCCGGAGTGGTGATCCATGTGCACGATGTTTTTCTGCCCTACGAATACCCCAAGCGGTTCTTCTATGATTGCCCAGGTTGGGGTGAGCAGTACATGCTGCACGCTTTGCTGCAATCTGGCGCGTATTCAATGCTTTGGCCGGGATATTACTTGCAACAGGATCGACCCGATGCCGTCGCCGATTTGCCCTTTTTGGCTGAAGGGCGCGCGCAAAGCATCTGGGTGCAGCTAAAAGAAAAATGATCTCAGACTGATCCGGCGTGACGAAAGCCCCGTATCCCTTTCCATAACAAGCTGGAGAGGAGAAGACAGCCATGTTTCGTCGTACTTTTATGGGTGCCGCCGCCGCATTTGCATTTGCCATGCCGCTCAAGGCGCAGGCTGCAGATATCGTTGATACCGCTATAGCAGCCGGATCGTTCAACACGTTGGTGGCCGCAGTTCAAGCCGCAGGTTTGGTAGATACCTTGAAAGGAAAAGGTCCATTCACCGTCTTTGCCCCGACAGACGAAGCCTTTGCCGATCTACCCGAAGGCACGGTGGAAACGTTGTTGTTGCCGGAGAACAAGGATCAACTCGTATCGATCCTGACATACCATGTAGTACCAGCCAAAGTGATGTCCGGCGACATTGCTGGCAAGCGCGCCAAGGTTCTGACTGTTCAGGGTGATCGGCTTAGCGTGAATGCCAAAAACGGCGTCAAAGTGAATGACGCCAAGGTCATACAGGCAGATATTGAAGCCAGCAATGGCGTGATCCACGTGGTCGACGCTGTTATCCTGCCGGAATGACGCTCTGTTCCTTAAGAGATCAAAGCCCCGGCGTATGACCGGGGCTTTTGCTTTTCTGAGCTGGTAGATTAGATCAAACGAACCTGTGTGCCGACCTTAACCAGCGGATACAGTTCTTCGACATGCTGGTTGTAAAGGCCGATACAGCCAGACGAGCTCTGCCGGCCGATCTTGCGGGTGTCATGCGTGCCATGAACCAGGTAAGCGGGCCAGTCCAAGTACATTGCACGTGTGCCCAGCGGGTTTCCAGGATCACCGCCATCGATCCGAATAGGCAGGCTGGGGTCACGCTCGCGCATCGAGGCAGTCGGTGTCCAGCTTGGAAACTCGGTCTTGCGCACAACTTTTGTGTAGCCGCGTTTTGTAAGCTCTTCGCTCATGGGAACAGAGCTGGGGTACAGCTTATAGGTGCCATCCGGTGCCCAATAGTGAACCGCGCGGCTGGTAATGTCGGCCAACAGGCAGCCTACGCCCAGCTCATCAAAATGGTCCTGCCAGTTTTGCTGCGAGAAGGACGACACATTGCGCCGTACCGGCAACTGTGTGCTGATCGCGTCTTCGGTTTGCGGGAAAGCATCAGTGCTTTGTGCCCGAACAAGGGCGGGGGTCGCCATCAGGGATGCAACGCCCAGCAGGGCGGAACGACGGGTTATTCGGGATTGGGACAAGGTTGCCTCCGGTAAGTTCACTGCTCGCTGTGTATTTGGCGGCAAGATATTTCCATTGGACGCAATTTTCCAGAGCGACGCACCTGAATTTCTTGTGAGCGCGGGGAATTTGAAAGCTGGTCGGCGGAAAGATGCAAAAACCCGGCCCTGAATGGGGCCGGGTTCCATGGTCGTGCAGGCTGAAATCAGTCCATGGCTTTGAAGTTGAACTCGCCACCTTCCTTGATGCCCGACGGCCAACGTGCGGTCACTGTTTTGGTGCGGGTGTAGAACTTGAAGCTGTCCGGGCCATGCTGGTTCAGATCACCAAACATGGATTTTTTCCAACCACCAAAAGTGTGGTAGGCCAGCGGAACGGGGATCGGAACGTTGATGCCCACCATGCCGATATTGATCCGGCTGGCAAAGTCGCGCGCTGTGTCACCGTCGCGGGTAAAGATCGCTGTTCCGTTTCCGTATTCGTGGTCCATCGCCAGGCCGATCGCCTCTTCGTAGGAACCTGCACGGACAGTCGACAGAACCGGGCCAAAGATCTCTTGTTTGTAGATGTCCATGTCCGGAGTGACGTGGTCAAACAGGTGCGGGCCGACAAAGAAACCGTCCTCATAACCTTGCAGGCTGAAATCACGGTTATCGACGACCAGCTTTGCGCCTTGCTCGACACCCGAATTGATCAGGCCAAGGATACGTTCTTTCGCGGCGGCGGTTACAACAGGGCCCATGTCGACATCGTCACCAGCGGTGTAGGGGCCTACTTTCAGCTTTTCGACGCGTGGGATCAGCTTTTCGATCAGCTTGTCCGCGGTTTCTTCACCAACGGGAACCGCAACAGAGATTGCCATGCAGCGTTCGCCAGCTGCGCCAAACCCGGCACCGACCAGCGCGTCGGCGGCCTGATCCAGATCGGCGTCCGGCATGACGATCATGTGGTTCTTGGCACCACCAAAACACTGCGCGCGTTTGCCGTTTGCTGTGGCGCGGCTATAGATATACTGAGCGATCGGGGTAGACCCCACAAAGCTGACGCCCTGAATGATCTCGCTGTCGAGGATCGTATCAACGGCCTCTTTGTCGCCATTCACGACCTGGAACACACCCTTGGGCAGACCGGCTTCGACGAACAGCTCAGCCAGCATCAGCGGAACCGAGGGGTCACGCTCGGACGGTTTCAGAACAACGGCGTTACCGCAGGCCAGTGCAGGACCGACATGCCACAGGGGCATCATCGCAGGGAAGTTGAAGGGCATGATCGAACCCACGACGCCCAGCGGCTGGCGCATGGAATACATGTCGATGCCGGGGCCTGCGCTGTCGGTGAACTCACCCTTCAGCATCTGCGGTGCACCGATGCAGTATTCGATCACCTCCAGACCTCGCTGCAAGTCGCCTTTGGCATCAGGGATGGTCTTGCCGTGCTCGCGGCTAAGTGCTTCGGCCAGCTTGTCCATGTCGCGGTTCATCAGGCCGACCATTGCCATCATGACACGTGCACGTTTCTGAGGGTTGGTTGCGCCCCATTCGGGCTGGGCAGCGGCTGCGGCCTCAATCGCCGCCGTGGTTTCCGCAGCACTGGCCATCGGGCACTTGTATTGAACCTCGCCCGTTGCCGGGTTGTAGACGTTGTCGAAACGACCGGATGTACCGGCGACCATTTCGCCGTTCAGGAAATGGGTCAGATCTTGCATCAATAACTCCTCCGATAGATTTGTGCGCACAATAGGCTTGCAGAAATCCCGCGAACAGAGGCAATGTCTCAAAAGAGTTTTGCAAAAATGCAAAGGTTAACGGTGTGACCCCAAACTGGGACGATATGCGGATCTTTCTGGCCGTGGCGCGCGAGGAAAGTCTTTCCTCCGCTGGTCGTATCCTGAAAATCGATCCCGCTACGGTGGGGCGACGTGTTGCGCGATTGGAAACGACGCTGGATTCTGCGTTGTTCACAAAGTCGCAGCAGGGATATGTCCTGACACCGGCAGGGCAGCGCCTGTTGGAGCATGGGTTGCATGCAGAAGAGGCGATGCGCGCAGCGGCCGGAGCTGTGGCCGGATCCACGAAATCACTCAGCGGGCAAATCCGAATAGGCGCGCCAGATGGCAGTGCAAATTACCTGTTGCCCCAAGTCTGTGCCAAGATCAGCGATTCAAACCCGGAACTGGATATTCAGATTCTGGCTCTGCCGAGGGTGATCAACCTTTCAAGGCGCGAGGCCGATATGGCCGTGACCGTCAGCGCGCCAACCGCAGGGCAGCTTTTGGTCAAGAAAATCAGTGATTACAAATTGCACATGGTCGCGACCGACGAATACTTGAAACGTCACGATCCAATCCACTCGGTCGCTGACCTCAAGGGGCACCGGTTGATCGGTTACATCCCTGACATGATCTTTGACCGCGAACTGGATTACCTGAACGATATTGGGGTTGACCGTGTCGCGCTTGCATCGAACTCGGTCTCGGTGCAATTGCGGCAGGTCAGTTTGGGAACAGGCGTTTGTGTGGCACATGACTTTACGTTGCCTTTCCATCCGGGGCTTCGGAAAATCCTGACGGATCAAGTGAGTCTGACGCGCAGTTTCTATCTGGTCCGGCATGAAGGAGATCAGCGCAACGAACGGTTGAACCGCTTTGCCGATGCCCTGACACGCGGCATTCGCGAGGAAGTGCTTCGATTGGAAGCAGATGCCGGTGCTTGACAGGTCGCCACAATCGCGCAACGCTTTGGAATAAGTGTTATTATTCCGGAGGAATTCTTCATGTTGGTACAGGCTATCCTGACGTCCAAAGCGACAGACGGCGTTGTAACGGTGGCGCCAACGGCGACAGTTTCAGAAGCCTCGAAGATTCTTGCGGAAAAGCGGATCGGGACGGTTGTTGTTTCTGACGATGGCGGAAAAACCGCAATTGGAATTCTGTCTGAGCGCGACATCGTCCGTGAGCTTGCCGCCAGCGGTAGTGGCTGTCTCGACCAGCCTGTAAAATCTTACATGACGCAGGACCTGATCACGACGACGCGTCAGGCCTCTGTTCAGGATATCATGGCCCGCATGACAGAAGGGCGCTTTCGCCATATGCCGGTTGTCGAAGACGGTAAACTGATCGGCATCGTCACACTTGGTGACGTGGTAAAGGCCCAACTGGCCGAACTGGCGATGGAAAAAGACGCTCTGGAAGGCATGATAATGGGGCACTAACAGCAAGGGGTGCCAAAGCAATCACTTGCACCTGCAGCAAAGTTGTGTTTGCTTGCGCAGAAATTTTGTTGCGCAGGAGGGCGCGATGCGGGTTGGTTTGTATCCGGGAACCTTTGACCCTATCACCATAGGGCACATCGATATCATTCGCCGGGCGGCGGCATTGGTGGATAAACTGGTCATTGGCGTCGCCATCAACCGGGACAAAGGCCCGTTGTTCTCGCTGGAAGAGCGCGTCGCCATGATCGAGGCCGAATGTGCCGAACTGACCGAACAAACCGGCACGGAAATCATCGCTCATCCCTTCGAAAATCTATTGATCGATTGTGCGAGGGATGTAGGTGCACAGATCATTGTGCGCGGTTTGCGCGCTGTCGCGGATTTCGAGTATGAGTTCCAGATGGTTGGTATGAACCGCGCACTGGACGACTCGATCGAGACTGTTTTTTTGATGGCCGAAGCACGCCATCAGGCGATTGCTTCAAAACTGGTGAAAGAAATTGCCCGCTTGAACGGGGACGTGTCAAAGTTTGTCACGCCCCGTGTCAATGCCGCACTGCGCGAGCGGTTAGGCTAGGGCACCCATCGAGGCGGCCGTATCCAGCATCCGGTTCGAAAAGCCCCATTCGTTGTCATACCAGGCCAGCACGCGAACCAGCGTGCCGTCGGTGACTTTGGTTTCTGCCAGTGACACCGTCGAGCTGTGCGAGTCGTGGTTGAAATCGACCGAGACCAGAGGACGGCTTTCCGCCGCCAGAACACCAGGGATCTTTGCTGCGGCGTCAATGAAAAGTTGATTGACCTCATCTTCGGTCGTTGGGCGCGAAACCTCGGCAACCAGATCAACGACCGAAACGTTCGGGGTGGGTACCCGGATGGCCTGACCGGTCAATTTGCCCTTGAGTTGCGGCAGTACCAGCCCCACAGCGGCGGCTGCACCGGTTGTGGTGGGGATCATCGACAGGGCTGCGGCGCGCGACAGGTAGGGGTCTTTTCCAACTGTGTCATGCACCGGCTGGCTGGCGGTATAGGCGTGAACGGTGGTCATGTTGCCATGTTTGATGCCAAGACCAGCGTCCAAAGCTGCGGCAACCGGAGAAAGGCAATTCGTGGTGCAGGATGCGTTCGATACGATCAGATCGTCGGCGGTCAGTTCGTTATCGTTGACACCAAAGACGATGGTTTTCACACCGCCGTCACCCCGTGCAGGGGCTGAGATCAGGACTTTCCGCGATCCGTTCTTGAAGTGACGTTCCGCTGCTTCGCGGGTGCGGAAAACCCCGGTGCATTCCAGAACAACGTCGATATCAGACCAAGGCAGGTCTTCGGGATTACGCTCACTACTCAGGCGGATCGGGCCGCGCCCCACATCCATGCCGGCGTCTGTAAGCGTGACAGGGTTGGGATAACGGCCATGAACACTGTCAAACTCGAATAGATGCGCGTTCATGTCGGGTTTGCCCAAGTCGTTGATCGCGACGATCTCAACGTCTGTACGTCCGCTTTCCATCACCGCGCGCAGAACCCCGCGCCCGATCCGTCCAAATCCGTTGATCGCTAGTTTCAGGGTCATGGTTCGCTCCGTACAAATATCTCAGTTATATGAGTTAGCGCTAACAATTACAGATCAAGAGAAATGTCAAGAAAAACCTCTGTCATCGCCAAAAAGCGAGCCAGTCCAGAAAGTCGTAAAGCTTCTTGCCGAGGAACAACATGTGCTCGGTACCATACAAGGCCACGTCCAGCATCATGCCCCCAAGCAATAGGACGCCAAGCCACATAGCAATTTGATTGTTCATGTCGGTTCCGAATGAAAATGCCCGCTCAGATAACCTGAGCGGGCACCAACGTACAAGCGAAGTCCGAAGGGTCAGTTAAGGCGGCCCATGGCGACGGCTACGTCTGCCATGCGAACCGAAAAGCCCCACTCGTTGTCATACCAGGCCAGCACGCGCACCATGCGATCATTGACGACGCGGGTCTGGTCGGGTGCGAAGATCGAGCTTTCTTCGGTGTGGTTGAAATCGGTTGATACCAGCGGCGCGGGCTCATATCCCAGAACACGCTGCATCGGGCCTTTGGCTGCTTCTTCGACGATTGCGTTGATTTCGGTCACCGAGGTGTCACGCGACGCACGGAACGTCAGGTCAACCGCAGAAACATTCGGGGTAGGGACCCGGATGGCAGACCCGTCCAGACGGCCTTTCAGGTTTGGCAGAACTTCACCCAAAGCTTTGGCAGCACCGGTTGAGGTCGGGATCATCGACATTGCGGCAGCGCGGGCGCGATAGAGGTCGCTGTGGCGACGGTCCAGCGTGGGCTGGTCTCCGGTATAGGCGTGAATGGTGGTCATGATGCCATGTTCAATGCCGACACCCTCGTCCAGCACCTTGGCCAGCGGGGCCAGGCAGTTTGTTGTGCAGGAGCCGTTCGACACCATATTGTCGTTCGCGGTCAGGGTGTTGTGGTTCACACCAAAAACGATGGTCTTGTTGACGTTTTTGCCGGGGGCGGACAGCAGCACCTTGCCCGCACCGCGATCCAGATGTGTTTTGGCCTTGGTGCCATCATTGAATTTACCGGTGCACTCCAGAACGACGTCACAGCCTTCCCAGTCCAGTTCATTCATATCGTAGGTCGAAAACATCTGCATTGGGCCACGACCCAGATCCATCGTGTTGCCTTCGATTGAAACTTCGCGCGGGAAACGCCCATGAACGCTGTCATATTTCAGCAGATGCGCAGAGGTTTCCAATGGGCCGGTTGCGTTGACTTTGATCACTTCGATGTCGTTACGCCCCGACGCGGCGATGTGCGACAGGGTGCAGCGGCCAATACGGCCAAAACCATTGATACCGACCTTGATGGTCATGTGACGTCTCCTGATGCGCTTGCGTTGAGGGCCATATAGCGGCGAAATGGGAATCTCAAAAGGGCAAAAACGGCATATTTTTAAGGTGTTAGCGCAAACCTGCGACGGTTGCGCTAACGCTTGCGCTAGCCGTTGGATCAGGTAGGGTCCGGATGCGGCAGCGAACGGGAAAGGAAACGCAGTGAGTGGTCTTTTGGCCTTGTTGGACGATGTGGCCGGGATCGCCAAGGTCGCGGCGACATCGGTGGATGATGTCGTGGCTGCGGCAGGCAAGGCAGGGGCCAAGACTGCAGGCGTAATCATTGACGACGCTGCGGTAACACCAAAATACGTTCAGGGCTTTGCCCCGGCGCGCGAATTGCCGATCATCTGGCGTATCGCGCGCGGTTCGGTTTTCAACAAAATCATACTCCTGTTGCCGGTGGCCTTGTTGCTGGCCAATTTCGCCCCGTGGCTGATCACCCCACTGTTGATGCTGGGTGGATCATATTTGTGTTTTGAAGGCGCCGAGAAGATTTTTCACGTCCTGTTTCCTCATGGTAGCCATGTAATTGAAGAGGATATGAAAAACCGGGACCCGGGCCATCTGGAAGAGCAGAAGGTCAAGGGCGCAATCAAGACCGATTTTATTCTGTCTGCCGAGATTATGACCATTGCACTGGCGGCGATCGAAGCCCCGAACCTATGGATGCAGGCCGCGACGCTGGCCGTTGTGGGGATCGGCGTGACGGTGGCCGTCTATGGGTCGGTGGCTCTGATCGTGAAAATGGATGATGTTGGGCTTTATCTGGCGCAGAACGCGCCGACACCTATCGGTCGCGGTCTGGGCCGAGGGTTGGTCAAGGCAATGCCCGGGGTGATGAAAACACTGTCCATTGTCGGAACAGCGGCGATGCTGTGGGTGGGGGGCTCGATCGTCATCCACGGGATGGAGGTGTTGGGCTTTGGATGGTTGGGCCATCATATCCATGACTGGGCCTATGCTATTGGGCATACGGTTTCTGAGGAATGGACGAATGTTGCCGAGTGGATCGCCAAAGCAACCATGGACGGTGTTTTTGGCTTGGCATGGGGGTTTGTTCTGATCCCGTTGGCAACCAAGCTGGTTGCCCCGTTGCTTTCAAAGAATACTAAAACACATTGAACCCAAATGAAAAGGGCGGCCAAGGCCGCCCTTTGCTCGATCAGGTGGGACTGATTTACAGCCCCAACAATTCCTTGACCTTTGCTACGGTCTCTTCGGCGGTGATGCCGAAATGCTTGTACAGTTCTCCCGCAGGGGCCGAGGCACCAAAGCTGGACATGCCGATGAACCCGGCTTTGGCTTCGCGGCCACGTTCACCCAGCAACCAACGATCCCAGCCACCAGCGCGAACCGCGGCTTCGATACCAACGCGGACCGGACCCGCCGGAAGGACGCGCTTGCGGTAGGCTTCATCCTGCTGTGCGAACAGCTCCATGCACGGCATCGAGACGACGCGGGTGCCGATGCCCTCGGCCTCGAGCATCGCTTTGGCTTCCATGGCCAGCGACACTTCGGAACCTGTGGCGATCAGGATTGCCTGACGCTTACCTTCTGCTTCGGCCAAAACGTAAGCACCTTGTGCGGTCAGGTTCTTGGTCTTGTGCTCGGTACGTACCGTTGGAACACCCTGACGGGTCAGCGACAGGACAGAGGGGCTGTCCTTGAAGGTCAGCGCCAGTTCCCATGCCTCGGCCGTTTCAATGGTGTCAGCCGGGCGGAAGACAAAAGTGTTGGGGGTTGCACGCGAGATCGCCAGATGCTCGACAGGCTGGTGGGTCGGGCCGTCTTCGCCCAGACCGATCGAGTCATGGGTCATCACGAAAACCGAAGGGATCTTCATCAGCGCCGCCAGACGCATGGACGGGCGGGCATAATCGGTGAAGGCCATGAATGTACCGCCATAGGGGCGGATACCACCATGCAGCGCCATGCCGTTCATCGCCGCCGCCATGCCGTGTTCACGGATACCATAATGGATATAGCGACCCTTGCGGTTTTCCGGAAGGAACACACCCATATCGGCCGATTTTGTGTTATTTGACCCGGTCAGGTCCGCCGAACCGCCAACGGTTTCGGTCATGATCGGGTTTACAACGTTCAGGACCTTCTCCGACGACGAACGGGTGGCCAGTTTCGGCTGGTCTTCGGACATCTGCTTTTTGAAGGCGCGAATGGCTCCGGCCAGACGCTTGGGGGCCTCGAACGCATAGGCGCGGGTGAACTCAGCCTGCTTACGCTCGGACAGTTGTGCGAAACGCGCTTCCCATTCCGCACGCTCGGCAGCGCCACGCGCACCGATGGCTTCCCATGCGGATTTGACATTGGCAGGCACGTCAAACGCGTCATGCGTCCAGCCATAGGCCTTCTTGGCAGCCTTCAGCTGATCCGGATCGGTCAGCGCACCGTGCCCCTTTGACGTGTCCTGAGCCGCGTGGCCCAAAGCGATGTGGGTTTCGCACGCGATCATGGTCGGCTTGTTCGACTTCTTCGCCTGAACGATGGCCGCGTCGATGGCCTTGGGGTCATGACCGTCGATTTCGATCACATGCCAGCCCGAGGCCGCAAAGCGGCGAACCTGATCGGTGCGGTCGGCGATGTCGACGGTGCCGTCGATGGTGATGTTGTTGTTGTCCCAGAAGACGATCAGCTTGCTCAGCTCGTGACGACCGGCCAGGGTGATTGCCTCCTGGCTTACGCCTTCCATAAGGCAGCCGTCGCCCGCGATGACATAGGTATAGTGGTCGACAACCTTCTTGCCATAATGCGCGCGCTGGATTTCCTCGGCCATCGCAAAGCCCACGGCGTTCGAGATACCCTGACCCAGCGGTCCGGTCGTGGTTTCAACACCAGCGACCAGAAAGTTTTCTGGGTGGCCTGCGGTTTTTGCGCCCAGCTGGCGGAAATTCTTGATCTCCTCCAGCGTCACATCTGCATATCCCGTAAGGTACAGCAACGAATAGACCAGCATCGAACCATGGCCTGCGGACAGGATGAAGCGGTCACGATCCGGCCAGTTCGGGGCCGAGGCGTCAAACTTCAGATGCTTTTCGAACAGGACAGTCGCGACATCCGCCATGCCCATGGGCATACCGGAATGTCCGGAGTTTGCAGCGGCGACGGCATCAAGGGTCAATGTGCGGATGGCCGCAGCTTTGTCCCAGTGTTCGGGGTTGGCATTGCGCAGCGCAGTCAGGTCCACGGGCGTTGTTCCTTTGGATAAAAAGCAGATTGCGGGCTCAATACCACTCAGCACCCAAAGTGCAAGCAGAACCGGGGTTTATCCGCTTGGATTGCGTGAACTGCGTGGTCCAAGTGGTTGAAAGCAAACAGTGGGTATTTTCTGTCGCATTCCGTTAGACTGGCGGCAGGCGGGATTCGATTTTGATTCGGATCGCTTCGCAACAGAATGAACCTTGATAAAGAGGTGACAGGGGCATGAGCCAACTTGAGGAATTACAGCACCGCATTATTGCGGCGATGGACCGTATCGGAGCGGGCGTCGACGCATTGGGCGGCGCGTCCGTGGATGCCCGGCCGGATGACGGCCTCCAGGCAGCGCTTGAAGATGAAAAAGTTGCGAACGCGCAGCTTCAGGAACGTCTGAGAACCCTAAAGGAACAGCACGAACAGGAAGTGGATGGGCTGAGAGCCGATCTTGAGGAGTTGCGAAGCGCTCCGACCAATACAGCCGAAACAGACGCTCTGCGATCCGAGCTGGAAGAAGCCCGTGCGAAAATCGCGACGGTCGAAGCCGCGCGCGCTGAATTGGCCGAAGCCAAGGCCGCATTGGACAACAGCACCGAGCTGGAGGCGCTGAAGGCGGAAAACAGCCGTCTAAAGGAAGAACTGTCAGACACTGTCCGCGTCGACGACCTGAGCGCCGAGCTTGAGATGCTGCGCGCTGAACGGACCAGCCACGGCGCTGCAATGTCGCGGCTGGACGACGATCTGCAACGGATGCGCAAGGCAAACGAGCAGTTGCGCACTGCGATAGACGAATTGCGCGCCGCCGCCGCCGAAGGTGTCGCAGATGCCGAGCTGCTGAACCGGGCCACCGTCGCGGAACTGGAAGCAACGCGCGCGGCGCAGGCGTCAGACGCCGCCGAAGCGCAGGCCGTTCTTGCAAGGTTGGAACCTCTGCTCTCGCAGGCGAAACTTGTTGAAGGTGAGGTAGAGTAATGCCCGAAGTGACCATTCATATCGGCGGGCGCGGTTTTGACGTATCCTGCCGGGACGGGGAAGAGCCCTTTCTGCACGCTGCCGCCAAAGTGTTGGACGACGAGGCGCAGGTGCTGTCCGATCAGATCGGTCGTATGCCGGAATCCCGCATGTTGCTGATGGCCGGTTTGATGCTGGCCGACAAGACTGCGGCGACAGAGGACAAGGTCAAGTCGCTCGAAGGGAAACTGGCCGAAGCCGAAGCCGAGCTTCAGGCGCTGCGAAGCGCCCCGGCGCCCGAACCTGAGCGCATTGAAGTGGCTGTGGTTCCACCATCCGTTACAGATACGCTGGCCGAACTGGCGGCACGGGCCGAAGCGCTGGCCGCAGTAGTTGAGGAGAAAAAGGCACGATGAAGTTCCTGAGCAAATTCATCTGTGCGGTGGCGCTGATTGCGCCCGCGACAACAGCATTGGCTGAGATCGATATTCTGTCTGTCACCTTCACCTGCGAGAACGGAATACCGCTGCCTGTCACCTATTTCAACGCGCCGGACAGTACGGGTGCAGCGGCAACCTTGGTGGACAATTCTCTGGTTGTGATGCGTCAGGTCCAAAGCGGGTCTGGTATCCGCTACGAATCCATTGGTGATGGTGGAACCTACATCCTGCGTTCGAAAGGGTGGGACGCGTCCGTAAGCTATTTGGCGGCAGGCGCCGCCGTTGAGCAGGAGATCTACCGGGGTTGTTCCAGCCGTTAGGCTGGATTACGCGTTTGCTTCGCGAATTTTGTCGGCTGCTTCCTTGTTGTAGCCGACGTTGTTTTCATCGAACAACGCATCCAGTTCACCCGACAGCGTCATCTCGGTGATGATATCGCAGCCGCCAACGAACTCGCCTTTGACATAAAGCTGGGGCACGGTCGGCCAGTCGGAATAATCCTTGATCCCCTGACGCACCTCTTCATCGGCCAGAACGTTCACATCCGTGTATTCAACGCCCATGTAGTTCAACACCCCGGCCACGCGCGAGGAGAACCCGCATTGCGGCATTTCCTTGGTGCCTTTCATATACAGCACCACATCGTTGGCTTTGACGGTTTCGTCGATCTGGGTCTTAACGTCGGTCATTTTGTATTTCCTTTTCATCCGCATCTGCGGGGATTGTTCCATCACTGGGCAAGCTGGGTGCCCATCCTTCCGTTTCAAGCCGCCGGTGTTCGGCCTGCGCCATTTTCACCGGATCAAGCCCGTATCTCTCAAGGCCGCCCACTTTGCTGAGTTCACCCGGATCTGGACGCATGTCGGCGAGGTTGCGTTTTCTGCTCCGCTTCACATAGGCTTCGATCAGCGCGGCGGCAACTATCAAAGCTGCGATTGCTGATATCCAAACCTGCCATGAATTCATTTTTTGGGAACCATCGCTTTGGCGTAGGCCTGTGGGTCTCTGGTGACCCGAGACACGGTTACATGACCACCGCCGCCTCCCAACACGGTTCCGTGGTCTATCAATTGGTCTCCGTGACCAGGTTTCACGCCCCGAATTTTGTCGGAGCGCCTATTTTTCATTGCCGATCTGACAATAAAGGCGCTGCCGACAAAGGCAATCAGTCCACAAATGCCGTATATCCAGACGGTTGCACTCACTCAGGTACTTTCGTCGTCAGCGCCAGCGCGTGCAGCTCACCATCTGGGCCATCCATCTTGCCTTTCAGCGCGGCATAAACCGCGCGTTGTTGCTGCACCCGGTTTTTGCCGCGAAAGCTCTCGTCCACCACCATGGCGGACATATGAACACCGTCGTTGCCGCCGACCTGAATATCCGCATCAGGAAAAGCTTCTCGCAGCAGGTGTTCGATTTGATGGGCACTCATCGGCATGTAGGTAACTCCTGAAGGTCTTTCCAAAGATGTAGAGCGCCTGAACCGGGCGCGCAAGGGCACATGAATGTGCCAAAACGACGAAACCTGCGCTTATTCAGGGCGCAGGTTTCGAGCGAGATTTTTATAGCCTGATCAGGCGACGGCGTCGGCAAAACTGTTGCGGAAAATGGCCTTCAAGTCTTCTAACGAGGCCTCCGAGCCGCCGATCCTGATCGTATCGCCGGTGAAACGGCCAACCGAGACCAGCGGCACACCTGCCTGACCCGCCGCGATCATCAACGCCTCGGCCTGATCAAAGTTGCACGCGACCAGATACCGCGCCTGATCTTCCCCGAACAGGAATTCCGTCGGTGCATCATCCAGGCACACGCCAACCCCGGCGGCCTCGGAAAGTTCGAAGGCCGCCAGCGCAAGGCCGCCATCACTCAGGTCTGTGCAGGCCTTGATCATTCCACGATTGGCGCGAATGAAATCACCGTTGCGTTTTTCAGCGTCCAGATTCACATGCGGCGCGTCGCCATCTTCTCGGTTGAAGACTTCGGCCAGAAGGGCTGACTGACCCAGATGGCCTTTGGTTTCACCGATCACCAAAGCCACGTGACCCTCGCGCACCTCGTTGCCGATGATTTCATCGCTGTGGTTCAGCAGCCCGACAGCGCCGATTGTTGGGGTGGGCAGGATCGCCTGACCGTCGGTTTCATTATACAGCGACACGTTGCCGGACACGATCGGCATATCCAGCGCGCCGACTGCGGCGCCGATGCCCTGAATGGCGCCGACAAACTGACCCATGATTTCGGGCTTTTCCGGGTTGCCGAAGTTCAGGTTGTCTGTTGTGGCCAGCGGTTTGGCCCCAACAGCCGTCAGGTTACGGTAGGCTTCGGCCACCGCCTGTTTGCCGCCTTCAACCGGGTTGGCGCGGACGTAGCGCGGGGTCACGTCAGAGGTGAACGCCAGCACCTTGTCGGTGCCGTGAACACGCACCATACCCGCACCCAGGCCCGGTGTCCGGTTTGTATCCGCCATCACCATCGTGTCGTACTGCTCATAAACCCACTGCTTGCCCGCGTAGTTGGGCGACGACAGCAGGGCACGCAGGCCGTCAATCGGGTCGATCTGAGGCACTTCGGCAAGGTCTTCGGCTTCGGGCGTCGGCACCCAAGGGCGATCATATTCGGGCGCGGTCGAAGACAGTTTGGACAGGACGAGATCGGCCTTGACCTCACCGTTATGCATGATCAGGAAGCGATCCTCGGCAATCGTTTCACCGACGATGGCAAAGTCCAGGTCCCATTTCTCGAACACGGCGCGGGCTTCGGCCTCAAGCTCGGGCTTGAGAACCATCAGCATGCGTTCCTGAGATTCGGACAGCATCATCTCATAGGCTGTCATATTCTCTTCGCGCTGGGGGACGTTTTCCAGATCCAGGCGCACGCCCAGACCACCCTTGTCGCCCATCTCAACGGCGGAACAGGTCAGGCCCGCAGCACCCATGTCTTGAATCGAGATCACGGCGCCGGTCTGCATCAGCTCCAGTGTTGCTTCCATCAGGCGCTTTTCGGTGAAGGGATCACCCACCTGAACAGTGGGGCGTTTTTCCTCGATGGTGTCGTCAAATTCGGCCGAGGCCATCGTTGCGCCACCAACACCGTCGCGACCAGTTTTTGCACCAAGATAGACCACCGGCATGCCCACGCCCGACGCGGCAGAGTAGAAGATCTTGTCACTGTCGGCCAAACCGGCGGCAAAGGCGTTCACAAGGCAGTTGCCGTTGTAAGCCGGGTGAAAGCGGACCTCGCCCCCAACGCAGGGAACACCGAAACAGTTGCCATAGCCGCCAATACCTTCGACCACGCCGTTGACCAGCTGGCGGGTTTTGTGGTGGCCGGGTTCACCGAAGGACAGCGCATTCATCGAAGCGATCGGGCGCGCGCCCATTGTGAACACGTCCCGAAGGATGCCGCCGACACCCGTTGCCGCACCTTGGTAGGGTTCGATGTAGGACGGGTGATTGTGGCTTTCCATCTTGAAAACCACGGCCTGACCGTCCCCGATATCCACGACACCGGCATTCTCGCCCGGGCCGCAAATGACTTGAGGCCCCGAGGTTGGAAGAGTGCGCAACCATTTCTTCGACGACTTGTAAGAACAATGTTCGTTCCACATCGCCGAGAAAATACCAAGCTCGGTAAAGGTCGGTTCACGCCCGATGATCTCGAGGATCATGTCATATTCCTCGGGCTTGAGCCCATGTGCTGCAATCAGATCGGGTGTGATAGCGGGCTCTTGCATCTTCTGTCCTGTGTCCAAGTGGGCCGAGATTGCGCGCCTTGTAGGGCAAGCGCGCGCGTGTGGAAAGGGTCAAGACGGCGCAGGTCGCGTCTTTCAAAGAAAAACGGAACCGGCATCACGGCCGGTTCCGTTAAACCGCACAGCAGTCCTGCTGCAAATCGCCGACGTAAACCCTGAAGATTACGCCGATCCCTGGTCTTTGTTGACCTCGGCAGCAGCTGCGGCGCCGACAGCAGTCTTCTGTTCGGGCGTCAGATGCTCGACCTCTTCCAGCCCGGGAATTGCAACGCGCACCTCGCGGCGGGCAAAGTCAATGCCGTTGGCCTTGAACTCGGCCTTGACCTTGTTGAAGATCTCCTTGCGCAAGGTGAACTGCTTGCCGGGCTTTGCCATGAATTTACCGCGAATGATCATGCCGACATCGTCGAAGTCGAACACGCCCTGCGATTTGAACGGTTGCAGAAAGCCTTCTTTGTGGGTTTCGTCCTCCATCATCTCGGCCCCGATCTTTTTGAAGATTTTCTTGACCTTGTTGGGATCGGTATCAAAGGGCACGGTGAATTTCAGCTTCATGATCACCCAGTCACGGCTGTAATTCGTCAGCTTCTGGATTTCACCATAAGGGATTGTGTGCACAGGCCCCCTGTGATGGCGCAGTTGCATCGAACGGATCGAGATTTTTTCGACCGTTCCTGTGGTTCCGCCCACATCGACATATTCGCCGACGCGGAAGGCATCATCGATCAGGAAGAAAACACCACCGACGATATCCGCCACCAGTTTCTGAGCTCCAAAGCCGATGGCCAGACCCAGAACACCGGCACCGGCCAGAAGCGGTGTGATGTTGATACCCAGCGCACCCAGTGCCAGCAGACCGAAGATAACCGAGATGGTGATCTGGGCCGTAATCCGCATCAGCGGCAGAACCGTCGCCAGACGAGAGCCCCCGGCACCGCCGCCTTCACCGCTTGCTTCCTCGTCGACCGCTTCAGCCGCGGTCTGCTCTTTGGCCAGCCTGCGGTTGATCCATAGTGAGACGACCTCGTTCAGGATGTAGCCGACTGCGATGATCAGAAGGAATTCAATGACAGCACCGCCAACTTCGGCACTGACACCGGCCGAGGCGACATTGCGTAGGTCAAGATGCCAGGTGCGGGCGATCATGAAGACAATGATCAGCCCGGCAATGACCCGCCCAATCCGGATGTAGCTGCGCTTGGCCGCGCGATGAGCGCGTTCGGCCAGCGGGCCTTCGCCAGACATCGGCGGCTGCAAATGGCGTACCAGCCCGCGGATCAACGTGTCGAGAGCAGGGGCAATCAGCAACCAGAACATGGTTGTGAAATGCGCACCACGACCCAACAATCTCAGCGTCGATGGATCGCGTTGCGCGACCAGGAATTCGACCAGCAGCCAGATTGTCACCGAAACGCCAATGGCGAAGTAGGGATAATAATGCGCAACTTCTTCATCGAATTTCGTGTGATCCGGATCTGTTCCCAGCATCATCTGAGACAGCCCTTCGCGCGCGGTCCATGCGATGATAGCGATGTAGACATGGGTTGCCGCGTTCAGCCAGAAGCCGATGCGTGTATCGTCGCCTGTCACGCCATTAAGAGCGTTGAAGCGCACAACAAACAGCGTGAACCCGATCAGGATCAACAACCCGATCAGATTGCGATGCAGATACTTTGCCCAATGATCGTCAATACTCACCAACCGATATTTGGGCTTCTCCGGTGCCAGAACAAAACGTGAGGCCGCAGCCCCCAGGCGCGGGATCCAGATCAGATAGAACACAAACGGACCGGCATAGGTGATCTGTTCGGGTGTCAGAATCCCGCGACCAATCGCGCGAATGACGACATAGAACACGATCAGCCCGGCAATTTCGCGACAGAACCTGCGGAACAGATAACTGACAGCTCCCTTGAGATCAGCCTCCTCCCCAACTTCGGTCGCTTCATGCCAGCGACGGGTCAGGAAAATGAACAGCTTCTCGGCTATTAAACCAGCAATCAACACAGAAAGAATAAGCCCAAACAGGGTAAAGACACCGTTCGTTCCAAACGTGTCGCTGAAATTGCCAAACGCAGTTATCTGTGCTGTGACGATATTTGGAAGCGTGGTCAGAACGTGTGTCCAGGACGACACCATCTCGGCCCATATTTCGCTTATTTCGGTTAGCGGGTCTTCCACGTTCGCCTTCTCGGCAGCCTGTTTTTCGGCAACCGCATCTAGGCGTTCCAAAAGAATTGCGCGCACCTGATCATCTGACATGCGGGCAACAAGACCGTCGACCTGTTCAGGCGTTAAATCGTCTGGAATGGTCACTGTGGATGTTGAGCCGGTGTCTTGCGCATATAGCGGAACCGCCAAAAATAAAGCGGAGACAATCGCCAACACAAGGCGGAATAGGTGGAACATGGATTTTCCCTCGAACACTAAATTGTTTCGTTTTTTTTGGGATCATATGCCTATGCGTGTATTTTTCCCAGAGCTTTCGCTGACTTGATACAACACCTTGAGCAAAAAAAAGGCCGAGCAATAAGCTCGGCCATAGTCCAACAGGGAGGTATGAAGATGATGAGCGTTTCAGCATCACCGTCTTCGAGTGCTCATTTAGGGGTCAGTTTGTGAACGTTCAAGGAAATTAACCCTGAAATGACCTCATGCCCGCTATGCTTTGTGTGCATAGCTATAGTTTCCCCATCTTTTTCAGCTGTTTGCGCTGTGCGATAATCTCGTCCTGCACAAAGTCACGGAACGCCCCGACACGTTTTGAATGTCGAAGTTCTTCGGGATAGGCCAGATACACCGGCACGTCAGCGGTTTCGATATCCGACAGAACCGGCACAAGATGCGGGAAATCCTGTGTGACGTAATCTGGCAGAACCCCAATCCCGAGATTGTGCAACACACCCTGAAGAACGCCAAAGTAGTTGTTCACCGTCAACAGCGAAGCAGGATTGTAGGTCATAAGATGGCGTACCATGGCCGCACTGGCACCTACTTGGGGTGCCGCGGGTGTCTGACAGATCAGCCGGTGATTTTGGATATCCTCCAGTGATTTCAGCATTCCACCATGGGCTTCGATATAGTTTTGCGTAGCGTAAAGCGCCATCTGAACCGTCATCAGGCGTTTGCGCACCAGATCTGCCTGACTGGGTTCCTTCATGCGAATGGCGACATCCGCTTCTCGCATGGGGAGGTCCAGAACACGTTCTTCCAGCATCAGGTCGATGTTGAGATCAGGGAATTGTTCATAAAGCTTGGGCAGGCGCGGGGCGAGCCAAAGCGTGCCAAATCCAAAGGTCGTCGTGACCCGAAGAACGCCAAAAACCTCTTCCTCGCTGTCGCGAATGCGCGCGGCTGCTGCGTCCAGCCGTTTTGACATGGCGGATGTGGCGTCGAACAACAGTTCACCCTGCTCGGTGAGAATCAACCCCCGGGCGTGACGGTGAAAAAGGGTGGCATCCAATGACTCTTCCAGCGCGCGGATCTGTCTGCTCACGGCGGATTGAGACAAATTGAGCTTGTCCCCGGCATGTGTGAGGCTGCCCGCATCGGCCACCGCGTGAAATATTCTAAGCTTGTCCCAATCCATCGCCGCAACTTTCGTTATCTTTTCGAACGCCTATATGAAACAGGTAACAAGTTCTACAATCAAAGGCCGAAATCGTTACGGTTCAGTGCATAAAACCTATACAGGTCAGAAATTATGACCTAAAATGCGCTGAGTACATGCACACTGATCTGGCGAGGGGAGACGTCTGATGAGTCAGCCACAGATTACGTTAAACGACCGGTTCGATCTTGAGAAAAGCCCCGTTCTTCTGAACGGAACACAGGCGCTTGTCCGGTTGATGCTGATGCAAAAGGCCAGAGACCGGCAGGCGGGACTGAACACTGCGGGGCTGGTGACTGGATATCGTGGCTCGCCACTGGGCGCTGTTGATCAGCAGATGATGCGGGCGCAAAAGCAGTTGTCCCAAAGCGATGTTACGTTTCAGTTTGGATTGAACGAAGATCTGGCGGCAACAGCGCTGTGGGGCAGCCAACAGGCCGGCTTGCGCGGCGACGGTAAGTTCGATGGGGTTTTCGGTCTTTGGTACGGCAAGGGGCCGGGCGTAGATCGGTCCGGTGACGTCATGCGCCACGCGAATATGGCCGGTACCGCCAAGCATGGCGGTGTGCTTATGGCGATGGGTGATGACCATACTGGCGAAAGCTCGACCGTGTTGCATCAGTCCGAATGGTCACTGGTGGATATGTATATGCCTGTCGTCAGCCCGGCGGGCGTGCAGGAAATCCTCGACTACGGAATTTACGGCTATGCCCTCAGCCGTTTTGCCGGGGTTTGGGTTGGGCTAAAGACCATGAAGGACACAATCGAGGTTACTTCGGTTGTGGATGGTCGCGCCGACCGAATGCAGGTTGTCGTACCTGATTTCGATATGCCGGAAGGCGGTTTGAATATCCGCCTTGGGGACACGCCGCACCTGCAAGAAACGCGCGTCATCGATTACAAGAGGTTTGCAGCCGAGACGTTTTCACATGCCAACAAGCTGGACAAGCGGATATGGGGCAAACCGGGTGCAAAGATCGGGTTTGTTGCGGCCGGTAAGAACTGGCTGGACCTGACCCATGCGCTCTCGCTTTTGAACATCGACGAGTCCGAAGCCGAGCGGCTGGGGATCACGACCTACAAGGTGGGACAAACCTTCCCGCTGGACATGGTCGGGTTCCACGACTGGGCCGAAGGACTGGACCTGATCGTGATCGTCGAGGAAAAGCGCAAGCTGATCGAAGTTCAGGTCAAAGAAGCTATCTTTGACGACCGTCGCGGCCGCCGGGTTTATGGGTGGTACAAGGGCGGCGCCGGTACGTTGCATCGCGATGAACTGTTCCCGACCCGCGGCGCGCTGGACCCGATCATGATTGCCGAAAAGCTGGGTGAGATCCTGATCGAAGAAGGGCGCGAAACCGATGGTATTCGTGCGGGTCTGGCCTCATTATCCGAAGCACGCCGGGCTGACAACGCACAGGAAATTGCAACGCGGCTTCCGTATTTCTGCTCGGGCTGTCCGCATAACAGTTCGACCAAAGTCCCCGATGGCAGCCGTGCCTATGCAGGGATCGGTTGTCATTACATGGTTCAGTGGATGGACCGGAACACCACCGGCTTTACCCAGATGGGCGGTGAAGGCGCGAACTGGATCGGTGAGGCACCGTTTTCGACCACCAAACACGTGTTCCAGAACCTTGGCGATGGCACCTATAACCACTCGGGCGTTCAGGCGATCCGCGCGGCGTTGTCAGCAGGCACGAACATCACCTTCAAGATCCTGTTCAACGATGCCGTCGCCATGACGGGCGGGCAGGAGAATGAAGGCGATCTGACCGCAGAACGGATCGTTGCCGAGGTCAAGGCCATGGGTGTCCGTGAGGTTGCTCTGGTCTATGACGAAAAGGAAGACGTGAACTTCAAGGCTTTGCCGTCGAGTGTTCAGACGTTCGAGCGTGCGGAACTGATGCAGGTACAGGAGAAATTTCGCGAGATCGAGGGCGTCTCGGTCATCGTTTATGTTCAGACCTGTGCGGCCGAAAAACGCCGTCGCCGCAAACGCGGCACGTTCCCGGACCCGGACAAGCGCGTATTTATCAATACCGATGTCTGCGAAGGCTGCGGCGATTGCGGGGTGCAGTCGAACTGTGTGTCGATTGTGCCCAAGGAAACAGAACTTGGGCGTAAGCGCGCCATCGATCAGTCAAGCTGCAACAAGGACTATTCCTGCCTGAACGGCTTTTGCCCATCCTTTGTCACGCTTGAGGGGGCGAAGATCCGTAAAGAGGCAACGACCGAAATCGACTTGCCGGACCTGCCGATGCCGGTGTTGCCCAAGATCAGCGGCACCCATAACGTGGTGATCACGGGTGTCGGGGGAACCGGTGTTGTCACGCTGGGCGCGATTCTTGCGCAGGCTGCCCAGATTGACGGCAAAGGCGCGGGCATGATGGAAATGGCGGGCTTGGCGCAGAAGGGCGGCGCGGTTCACATCCATTGCCGTCTGGCCAACGCACCCGAAGACATCAGCGCCATCCGTGTCGCAACCGGCGAAGCCCATGCGCTGATCGGCGGTGATCTGGTGGTGTCCGCTGGAGCCAAAACTTTGGGCCTGACGCGCACAGGCCGTACAGGCGCCGTTGTGAACAGCCATGAGACGGTAACAGGCGACTTTACGCGCAATACCGAGTTCCGAATTCCTGCCGATCAGCTGGAACTGGCCCTCCAGGCACGGTTAAAAGAAGGTGTCTCGCTGTTTGACGCGACCGAGTTGGCACGCGCCGTGATGGGCGACTCGATCTATTCCAACATGATGATCTTTGGCGCGGCGTGGCAGCGGGGGTTGTTGCCCGTCCGCCATCAGGCGATCTTTGATGCCATCGAATTGAACGGAACTACGATTGAACGGAACAAGCGTGCGTTCGATATCGGGCGTTGGGCGGTTCTGCATCCCGCTGAAGTGCAGTCCATTCTGTCCCCGACCGTGACCGAGATGCCCAGATCGCTGGATCAGAAGATCGAATTCCGCGCAAGCCATCTGACCGATTACCAAAGTGCGCGGCTGGCCAAACGGTATCGCAAGCTGGTCGACAGTGTTGAGGATGCGGATATCCGCGAGGCGGTGGCAAAAGGCTATCACAAGCTTTTGTCCTACAAGGATGAATACGAAGTCGCGCGCCTTCTTCTGACAAGCCGTGACAAAGCGGCTGCCGAGTTCGATGGCGATTTCAAGATGACGTTCCATCTGGCCCCGCCCTTTTTGGGGGGATCGGGCAGCAACGGCAGACCCCGCAAACGTGCGTTTGGCGAAGCCATCCTTGGCCCACTGAAGCTTTTGACCCGGTTGAAGGCACTGCGCGGTACGCCACTGGATATCTTCGGCTATTCGTCGGAACGCAGGATGGAACGTGCGTTGATCCGTCAATATGAAAAGGACATGCGCGAGGTTCTGCCGCTTGTATCGCAGACAACACGCGATGCGATTGCCGCCCTGGCTCGTTTGCCGCTGGATATCCGTGGGTTTGGCCCCGTATTGCGCGAGAACGAGGCCAAAGCAGCCAAACGGCGCGAGGAGTTGCTGACCGTCATTCGCGGCGGAGGGACAGGGTTGCAGGCTGCGGCGGAATAAAACGTCACAAGCGTGTCACGATAGCTAGGCAAAATCGTTACTTGCACTTATTTTGCAGGCAGCAAACCGGAGACCCATATGCCTTCCCGTCGTCATGCCGTTCGCGACATTTCCTATGCGCATTCCGCCGAAACCAAAGGTGGGCGGATGGTCATCAAGCTGATGGAGAACACGACGGGCCGTATGCGCCTGATCAAACGCGCGGACGGGTACGAGAAAGACGTTGCCAATGGGCGCGACTTTTGGGCTGTGATGGTCGAACGCTATGGGCTTACACTGGACGTGGCGGGGGGATCGCTTTCGAATATCCCGAAAGACGGTCCTCTGATCCTGATTGCCAATCATCCCTACGGAATTCTGGATGGCCTGATGATGGGACATATCCTGTCCGAGACGCGGGGTGATTTCCGCATTCTGGCCCATCGGGTGTTTCGCAAGGCCGAAGACCTGAATCGCATCATTCTGCCAATTTCGTTTGATGAAACGAAAGAGGCGATGCAGCTGAACCTTGAGACCCGCAAAACCGCACTCACATATCTGGGCGAAGGCGGGGCGATCGGCATTTTTCCCGGCGGCACGGTCAGCACCGGGGTTAAGCCGTTTTCCCACCCCATGGATCCGGGTTGGCGCGGGTTTACTGCGCGGATGGTTGCAAAATCGAATGCCACAGTTGTTCCGGTTTTCTTTGATGGCCACACCTCTCGTCTGTTTCAGATCGCCAGCCATCTGCACAGTACTTTGCGGATGGGCCTGCTGATCAAAGAGTTCAAGAAACGCGTTGATACACCGGTGAAGGTCGTAGTCGGAGAGCCGATCAGGCGCGACATTCTGGACCCGCTCAGCAAGGATACGCGCAAGATGATGGATTTCCTGCGCAAAGCCACGTATGAGCTGTCTCCAACGCCGTTGAAGTCCTATGATTACGGCTATGAGTTTGAGGAACGGCATCGCGCCTGAATGATCTAATGGCAGTAGGTATCTTTGATTCCGGTTTGGGCGGTCTGACCGTCCTGAGTGCCGCACAGCAACGTCTGCCGGACGTTGATTTCCTGTATTTTGCAGACAGTGCACACGCGCCATACGGTGTGCGTGATGCCGAGGATATCTATCAGCTGACCCGCAAGGCGGTTCAGGATCTGTGGTCGCGTGGCTGCAATCTGGTGATTCTGGCCTGCAACACCGCCAGCGCCGCAGCGTTGCGGCGGATGCAGGAAGAAGGCGTGCCCAGCGGCAAACGCGTTCTTGGCGTTTTTGTCCCGTTGATCGAAGCACTGACCGAACGGCAATGGGGCGACAATTCCCCGCCGCGCGAAGTGGCCGTCAAACATGTGGCGTTGTTTGCAACGCCTGCCACCGTGTCCAGCAGGGCTTTTCAGCGGGAATTGGCATTTCGGGCCATCGGAGTGGATGTCGAGGCACAGGCCTGTGGCGGCGTTGTGGATGCCATAGAAGACGGTGACATGATCCTGGCCGAAGCCTTGGTGCGCAGCCATGTGGATGCGCTGAAACGCAAAATGCCAGAACCTCAGGCTGCTATTCTGGGCTGCACGCATTACCCGTTGATGGCCGAAGCATTCCAGGCGGCGTTGGGTGAAGATGTGCAGGTTTACAGCCAGGGTGCGCTTGTTGCTGACAGTCTGGCGGATTACCTGCAACGTCACCCCAACATGTTGGGCGAGGGCCCGAGTGGTTTTCTGACAACTGGCAAACCCAATGTAGTCAGCGACCGGGCGACGCAGTTCCTCCGACGACAAATCTCGTTCCAGGCTGCCTGACTTAGGTCAAGGACGCAGCCACTTTGCTTCCCTTATTTCAAGGCCGTCACATCGGCGGTCGAAACATGTGACACTCAAGTGAAAGAGGTCTGACATGACCCATAAAATCGCAATTTTGGGCGCTTCGGGCTATACCGGCGCTGAACTGGTGCGGCTGATCGCCGAGCACCCGAACATGGATATCGTCGCGCTGGCCGCCGAACGTAAGGCTGGCATGACCATGGCGCAGGTTTTCCCGCATCTGCGCCACATGGATCTGCCTGATCTGTGCAAAATCTCCGAGATCGACTTTTCGCAGGTTGACCTGTGTTTTTGCGCTTTGCCGCACAAAACCAGTCAGGAAGTGATCCGGGACTTGCCGAAAGATCTGAAAATCATTGACCTGTCTGCCGACTTCCGGCTGGCCGACCCTGACGAGTACGAAAAATGGTACGGCAATCCGCATACCGCGCTAAAACAGCAGGAAGAGGCGATCTATGGTCTGACCGAGTTCTACCGCGAAGACATCAAGGGGGCACGGCTTGTTGCGGGCACCGGGTGCAATGCGGCGACCGGGCAATATGTTCTGCGGCCGCTGATATCTGCCGGGGTCATTGACCTGGACGATATCGTTCTGGACCTGAAATGCGCCGTGTCAGGGGCAGGGCGGTCATTGAAGGAAAACCTGCTGCACGCTGAACTGAGCGAAGGCAGCAACGCCTATTCCGTCGGAGGGACGCACAGACATCTTGGTGAATTTGATCAGGAGTTTTCGAAACTTGCCGGTCGGGCTGTGCATGTGCAGTTCACGCCCCACCTTATCCCTGCAAACAGGGGTATTTTGGCCACAACCTATGTGAAGGGCGACCCGCACAGCATCTACGAAACGCTTGCCAAAGCCTACGCGGACGAGCCGTTCATCCAGATGCTGTCGATGGGTGAGACTCCTTCAACCCACCATGTGCGGGGGTCGAATTTCTGTCATATCGGTGTTGTGGCGGATAGGATTGAGCGGCGCGCAATTGTGATTGCGGCGCTGGATAACCTGACAAAAGGTAGCAGTGGGCAAGCCTTGCAGAACGCGAACCTGATGTTAGGTGAAGATGAAACTCTGGGTCTGATGATGGCCCCGCTTTTCCCGTGAGGATGGTATGAAAACGCTCAAGAAACGTCGGCGCGTACAAGTCATTCTGGTGGCAGTTGTTGCCTTGGTGGCGGCAACAGCGTTGATTGGCTGGGCATTGCAGGACGGGATCAACTTTTTCCGCTCACCCAGTGAGGTGATTGCTGAGCCGCCGAAACCAACCGAGGTGTTCCGGATTGGCGGATTGGTCGAAGAAGGTTCGATCATTCGCGGACAGGGCGAAACCATTCGTTTTGTTGTAACGGATGGCGGCGAAAGCGTTCCGGTCTCATTCACAGGTGTTCTGCCAGATCTATTCTCGGAAAATCAGGGAATGATCGGCACGGGCAGTTACGTGAATGGCGTCTTTGAAGCGACTGAAATTCTTGCCAAACATGATGAAACCTACATGCCGAAAGAGGTCATGGACGCTCTGAAAGAGCAAGGTGTCTATAAAGGCGCGGAAGAAAGCTAAAAAACCTCTGAACCTGCTTCGGAGCGTTGCGTGCATGGTGCATGCAGCGCTCCGTTTCGTTTTGAATCGTTAATGTCTGACGGAAACGGTGTGGCCACCTAACGTTACGAGGGTGGTATGCAAACGGTACGCCAAATTGCCAAAGATATTGTGGCCCGTGAAGGGGGCTTTGTTTATGACCCCGACGATCCGGGCGGAGCAACCAAGTTCGGGGTCACGATTCACACTCTGCGCAGGCTGGGCTTGGATCTGACCGGCGACGGCCGGATTGACGAGGCGGATGTGCGCGCTTTGTCCCCTCGGCAAGCGGTCGACATCTTTGTGCAGCATTATTTCGACAAGCCGCGCATTGGTGAGCTGCCCGAAACCCTGCATGCCTCTGTTTTCGACATGTATGTGAATGCCGGTGCGCAGGCGGTGAAGATTCTTCAGCGGCTGCTACAGGAAATGGGGTTTAACGTCACCGCCGATGGTGTGATCGGCCCGCGAACCGTGGCGGCTTGCGAAAGCGCGGCGCAGCCAGAGCCCGATGTTCTGCGCGACGCTTACGGAATAGCGCGGCGAAACTACTATTTTCGCCTTGCTGATCGGCGGGCTGCATCCAGAAAATACGCGCGCAGCCGTACAGGCGGCAAAGGTGGCTGGATAATGCGGGCCGAAGAGTTTCTTTCGCCGCGTTATCACCTTTCGGACAGCGACTTTAACAAAAGGATCGCGGCATGGGGCTGATTTCAAGTGTGCTGGCGCTGCTGTTTGGAAACGGCCGCAACGTCTTGCAGGAAACCGCAGAACTCTATCGTGAAAACACCGAAGCAAGCGCAGTACGGGCTAATGAGGTTCAAACTCAGGCCATGTTACAGTTTGGCTCCGAATTTCAGGCGCCTCAGAAGGGGCTGTTTGACCGTGTCATGGACGGCGTGAACAGGTTGCCGCGCCCGGCGCTGGCATTGGGAACGCTTGGCTTGTTCGTTGCCGCCATGGTCGACCCAATATGGTTTGCCGCACGGATGCAGGGCATAGCCTTGGTACCAGAGCCGCTCTGGTGGTTGCTGGGCGTGATCGTGTCGTTTTACTTTGGCGCGCGTCACCAAAGTAAAATGCAGGATTTTCAGCGGGATATCCGCTCAACCATGACGCAACTGCCAACGGTCTTGAGCAATATCCAGGCCTTGCGCACCATGCAGAGCGACAGCCCCGGTGCTGCCGATCCCGGTCCGGATGCTGTACTGACCCGCGATGTCGTACTTCCCGAAGAAAACCAGGCTCTGAACGATTGGCGAAAGCTTCGCGGTATCTGACCCGCGACACTTTGTGCGTGCAGAACTAGCTAAAGGTCATGGCCCCCGGTTCCGCACCGGCGTATATTCCGGGGCATGATTACAGAACTTGGCCACTTCACCCTGATCCTCGCGTTCTTTGTCGCCATAGTGCAAAGCGTTGTTCCACTTATCGGCGCCTCAAAACGCTGGACCGGCTGGATGGCCTTTGCAGAGCCCGCCGCGATCGTCCAGTTCCTGCTGACGGCGTTTGCATTTGGTGCTTTGATCTGGGCGTTTGTAACGTCTGACTTTTCCCTCAGGATTGTGGTCGAGAACAGCCACACGGCAAAGCCGATGCTGTACAAGATCAGCGGAACATGGGGCAACCACGAAGGATCCATGCTGCTGTGGGTGCTGATCGTCACCCTGTTTGGAGCGATGGCGGCTTTCTTTGGTGGCGGCTTGCCACCGACACTCAAGGCCCGTGTTCTGGCCGTTCAGTCGGCCATTGCCGTGGCGTTTTTCGGTTTCATCCTGTTCACGTCGAACCCGTTTGACAGGCTTGCCATCGCTCCGTTTGACGGGCGTGACCTGAACCCACTGCTGCAAGATCCTGGGCTGGCCTTCCACCCGCCGTTTTTGTACCTCGGCTATGTCGGGCTGAGCATGGCATTCAGCTTTGCGATTGCTGCCCTAATCGAAGGGCGTATCGATGCAGCATGGGGCCGGTGGGTGCGCCCCTGGACGCTGGCGGCATGGGTTTTCCTGACTATCGGAATCGCGTTGGGATCCTGGTGGGCTTATTACGAACTGGGCTGGGGCGGTTTCTGGTTCTGGGACCCGGTGGAAAACGCATCCTTCATGCCCTGGCTGCTAGCGGCGGCGCTGTTGCACTCGGCAATTGTCGTGGAAAAGCGCGAAGCGTTGAAAAGCTGGACCATTCTGCTGGCAATTATTGCGTTTGGATTTTCCCTGATCGGCACGTTTATCGTGCGTTCAGGTCTGCTGACCTCGGTACATGCTTTTGCCAATGATCCTGAACGCGGTGTGTTCATCCTGATCATTCTGGTCTTCTTCATCGGTGGCGCGCTTACCTTGTTTGCCGCGCGGGCGCAGGCGATGGAGGCCAAGGGCGTTTTTGGCATGGTCAGCCGCGAAAGCGCGCTGATCGTGAACAATGTCCTTCTTGCGGTCAGTTGTTTCGTTGTCTTTGTCGGGACGATGTGGCCGATGGTGGCCGAGATGATGTTCGACCGCAAACTCTCGGTCGGGGCGCCGTTTTTCAACGCGGCCTTTTCACCGTTCATGGTTTTGCTGGGTCTGATCTTGCCGATCGGGGCCATGCTGCCGTGGAAACGCGGTCGGTTGGGCAAAACGGCCTGGTCCCTGCGCTATGCCTTTGGTCTGGCGCTGGCGATTGCGTTGTTGGTTTGGGCAATGCAGACCGGTCGCAGCGCGCTAGGGCCCGTAGGCCTGTTTCTGGGGGCATGGATCACTTTCGGTGCCGCCATTGATTTGTGGAGCCGGACAGGCCGCAATGGCAGCTTCAAACGTCTGATCCGACTTCCGGGCGCCGATTGGGGTAAGGCAGTTGCCCATACCGGCCTTGGCGTGACGATCTTTGCGATTGCCGGTCTGACCGCGTGGGAGGCAGAAGATATCCGTGTGGCGCAGCTGAACCAGCCGTTCGAAGTGGGTCAGTTTACACTGACGTTGCAGGACGTGCGACGGGTACAGGGGCCGAACTATTTTTCAACCACGGCTGATGTTTTGGTGGAAAAGGGCGGTCGCGCCATCGGAACGCTGCATCCCGAGAAACGGGATTATCCCGTCGCACGCATGCCGACGACCGAGGCCGCGATTGACTATCGTTTTCTTGGTGACCTTTACGTCGTCATCGGGGATCAGCAGGCAGACGGTGGCTGGGTCATGAGAACCTATATCAAACCGCTGGCGAACTGGATCTGGGGTGGATGTATCCTGATGGCGCTCGGCGGTGTCCTCAGCCTGAGCGACAGGCGCTTCCGCGTCGCCGCAGGCGCGCGTAAATCCCCCGCTGGCGGAGTACCCGCAGAATGAAGCGCCTTGTTCTGATCCTGCTGCTGCTTTCAGCACCCGTGTTCGCGGTACAACCTGATGAAGTTCTGGACGACCCGGTTCTGGAGCAGCGGGCGCGCGACCTGAGTGTTGGATTGCGGTGCCTGGTGTGTCGCAATGAAAGCATTGACGAAAGCAACGCCGATCTGGCGCGCGATCTGCGTCTGCTTTTGCGCGAACGTTTGGTTGCGGGTGACAGCGACGAAGAGGCCATCTCGTTTATCGTTGACCGCTACGGCGAATATGTCCTGCTCAAGCCCACCACCAGTGGTTCGAACCTGCTGTTGTGGCTTGCCGGGCCGATCATGCTGCTGATCGCTGCCGCAGTCGGGCTGAACTTTCTTCGCACACGCGCCAGGGCGCAGGTTTCGGGTGAAACCGAAGCTCTAAGTGCGGAAGAACAAGAACGCCTTCGCCAAATTCTTGAAGACTGACGTTTGGTTCTGCTTTTCCCATCCTGCCCGGACAAGTAAGTGTGCTGAAACACGTGGCGCGAGGGAAAGGTTTTCATGAATTACGAAACGGTTCTATTGGACATATCGGACGGTCTGGCGGTTCTGACCCTGAACAGACCGGACAAGATGAACGCGCTGACCACTCGGATGCGGGCAGAGATTACCCACGCGATGAAAGACGCCGCGGTTAAAGCGCGCTGTATCGTTATCACCGGCGCGGGGCCGGCGTTTTGTTCCGGGCAGGATCTGGGGGATGCATCATCGACCGGCAAGATCGATCTGGAACGATCATTGCGCGACGAGTACGAGCCGATGCTGGAAGCCATCCACAGCTGTCCTGTTCCGACGATCGCGGCTGTAAACGGACCTGCTGCGGGGGCAGGGGCCAACCTTGCGCTGTGTGCGGACGTGGTTATTGCAACGGAGAGTGCGTATTTCCTGCAGGCTTTTGCACGTATCGGCTTGCTGCCCGATGCCGGGGGCACCTGGTTCATGCCGCGTCAGATGGGCTTGGCCAAAGCAATGGGGGCCGCCTTGTTTGCTGACAAGATCAGCGCCCGGCAGGCCGAAGAATGGGGCATGATCTGGGAAGCTGTCCCCGATGATGCGTTTGCCGCACATTGGCACAAAAGGGCAGAATATCTGGCCAAAGGTCCAACCGCCGCCTATGGCGCGATCAAGCGTGCCATCCGCGGGACCTACGAAAACACATTGCAGCAGCAGCTTGCAACCGAGGCGCATCTTCAAGGTGAATGTGGCCGGTCGCGTGATTTTGCAGAAGGTGTGGTGGCGTTCATGGAAAAACGCCCTCCGAAATTCGAAGGGCGTTGATAAGCGTTAGGAGCGGCGACGGCGACGCGTGCGGCGTTCGGGGCCTGCGTCGTCCTCGGTTCCGTCCGAAGCCGACGAAAACGGCCCCAGTGCCTCGGTGATCTGATCCAGTGTCGGGCGCTCGCCGCGCGAAGTGGTATCCAGCGCTTCGCGCATTTTGCGCAGATGATCAGGCATGGTCCCGCAGCACCCGCCGATGATTGTTGCGCCCGAATCCCGTGCCATGGCAGCATACCGACCCATCAGTTCGGGTGTCCCGTCATAATGGATATGGCCATCCACGTATTTCGGAATACCCGCATTGCCCTTTGAGATCAGCGGACGCTCGGTGCCTTGCGCTGCAAAACCCAGAACCGTGCGCAGGATATCCGACGCGCCGGTACCACAATTGGCCCCAAAAGCGATCGGTGGGTTTGGCAAGATTTCAACCAAAAGCGCAAGATCGGCCGAGGTGACACCCATCATCGTGCGCCCGGCCGTGTCAAAGCTCATCGTGCCGCACCAGGGCATGTCGGCCAGCGCAAAGGCCTCGGCTGCCGCGCGGAATTCCTCTGGCGCGCTGATGGTTTCCACCCAAAGAACGTCAACTCCGCCCGCTTTCAAAGCCTCGGCCTGTTCATGGAACATTTCAACCGCGTCGGAATGCGATAGGCTGCCGACCGGTTCCATAATCTCGCCGGTGGGTCCAACCGATCCGGCCACGACAATAGGGCGCCCGGCTTTGTCCGCGATTTCACGTCCAAGTTCTGCGCCGATACGGTTCAGCTCGCCCACGCGGTTCTGCGCATCATGCAGTTTCAGACGCGCCGCAGTGCCTCCAAACGTGTTGGTCAGAAACAGGTCGCTGCCCGCGTCGACGGAACCCTGGTAAAGCGCCCTGATCTTGTCCGGAGCATCCACATTCCACAGCTCAGGCGCGTCACCTGATTGCAGACCCATGTTAAATAAGTTGGTCCCCGTTGCACCGTCCGCAAGAATGGCGTCTTTGGTGTCCAGAAGTTTGCTCAGCGCGTTTGTCATAGGGTTATTCCAGAAAAAGCGTATAAACGCTGCGAAAAAACAGAGACGCCCCGTGTCTCATGACCAGGGCGTCAAATCAATTTCATAAAACTCATGAAGATCATGAATTTTGCATTTCAGGCAATCAGTGCTCGCCTTCCACCATCACCTGTTCTTTGGCTTCAACCAGAAGCTCGGCCATTTTCGAACGGATCGTGGCTTCATCCGCAAGATCACCCAAGTAGGCTTTGACCGCCTCGACAACATCGTCTTCGCCGACATGCTGTAGGTCGGTATGAACCAGTTCCTGGCCGTATTTCCGTGCCTGTTCAACAGTTTCGCCCTTCAGCGCAGACGCCCAGACAGCCATAAAGCGGTTGCGGCGCATCCGAGCGATGAACTGCATCTTTTCGTCATGGGCGAATTTGCTTTCAAACGCGGCTTCACGTTCGTCGAATGTGGTCATTGGTTGGGGACCCCTTGGATTACCGTTTCTCACTGATGATATGACAATAGGACACTCTGGGTGCAAGGTATTTGCGCTGCGTCAAAGGCCCTCGGGGCAGCGAACTTGCGGGAACGCAGGGCTTGCACTATGAGGACGCCAACGTGAAGGGACTCATTCCCTTTCGCCAGTCTGGAAAGGTCGCTTATGGCGCGTCGCAAGAAAATCTACGAAGGCAAGGCCAAAATTCTGTATGAAGGCCCCGAACCGGGCACCATCGTACAGTATTTCAAGGATGACGCCACCGCGTTCAATGCCGAAAAGAAAGACGTGATTGACGGCAAAGGCGTGCTGAACAACCGTTTGTCCGAGTTCTTCATGACCGGGCTGACCCAGATTGGCATTCCGAACCACTTCATCCGGCGCCTGAATATGCGCGAACAGCTGGTGCGCAATTGCGAGATCATTCCACTGGAAGTGATCGTGCGCAATTACGCGGCCGGTTCGATGTCGAAACGTCTTGGCATCGCAGAAGGGACGCAATTGCCACGTCCGATCGTTGAATATTGCTTCAAGGATGATGCTTTGGGCGATCCTCTTGTCACCGAGGAACACATCGCCGCGTTTGGCTGGGCCAGCCAGCAGGACATGGACGACATCCTCAGCCTTGCACTGCGCGTGAACGATTTCCTGAGCGGCGTGATGCTGGCGGTGGGTATTCGTCTGGTTGACTTCAAGATCGAAATCGGGCGCGTGTTTGAAGGCGACTATCAGCGGCTGGTCGTTGCGGATGAAATCAGCCCGGACAGCTGCCGCCTGTGGGATATCAAGACCGGTCAGAAACTGGACAAGGATGTATTCCGCCGCGATCTGGGCAGCCTGACAGATGCCTATTCCGAGGTCGCCCGAAGACTGGGTGTGCTGCCTGCCAGCAACGTCACCAAGCCGACGCTGATCAACTAAATACCACGCCTTAGCAGCGCCGCCCCCTCAGGGCGGCGTTTTGTCTTTGCCAAGTTGTTGGTAGAGCAGGGTGTTTGCGTGTGGCCGGGCCGTTTGATCAGATGACCATTCCGAAGCTTCCAGCTGCCGTGCCGGCAAAACTACTCGGGTCCAACTGACGGCGCAGGATCGTCACCTACCTGCGGCAAACTGCGTTTGAAACAGGGTTGTCGAAACCCATCAGGCGCGCTATCCCCCGCGCAACGAAATGGGCCTTGTATGCGGCCCTCAGGTGGAGTTGCCAAAATGAAAGCACGGGTTCATGTGATGCTCAAGAACGGGGTGCTGGACCCGCAGGGCGAAGCAGTACGGCACGCATTGGGTGCAATGGGCTTTGATCAGGTCGAAGGCGTACGTCAGGGCAAAGTCATCGATCTTGAGCTTGCCGATGGCGCAACCGAGGCAGACGTGACCGAGATGTGCGAAAAGCTTTTGGCCAACACCGTCATCGAACGCTACGAGATCGAACTGGTCTGATTGATGCGGGCCGCGCGTCTGATCACCTATCGTCAACCGCTTGAGGTGTCGACGATCCCCGATCCGGTTCCCGCCGAAGACGGTGTTGTGGTGCGAGTGCTGGCCTGCGGTGTGTGCCGGTCCGACTGGCACGCGTGGTCGGGCTCAGACCCGGACGTTGTCCTGCCCATGACACCCGGTCACGAGTTTTGCGGCGAGGTGGTCTCGGTCGGTGCGCGCGTTAAACGGTGGCGTGTTGGGGACCGGGTGATTGCGCCCTTTATCCTTGCCTGTGGGCATTGCCCGGACTGCGCAAAGGGTCATCAGACAATCTGTCCGAACCAGGTCGTGCCCGGCTTTACCTGTGACGGGGCTTTTGCTGAATATGTTGCCGTGGCTCATGCCGATGCCAACCTGACATCCTTGCCCGACAGCATCGCGCCTGAAATCGCCGCCGCATTGGGGTGCCGCGTAACCACGGCGTGGCAGGCGCTTGTTGGCCGGGCGCAGGTGCAGGGTGGTGAGTGGATTGCTGTATTTGGCGGCGGCGGTGTCGGAATATCAACGCTTCTTCTTGGCAAGGCGCTCGGCACGCGTGTTATCGTAGTCGATGTCGCCGAGGACAAGCTGGCCTATGCCAAAACTCTGGGCGCCGACGCGGTGGTCAATGCCGCGACATGTGATGCCCCACAGGCGGTGAAAGACATCACCGGTGGCGGCGCCGATGTTGCGATCGAGGCGCTTGGCGTCGAAGCCACGACCGTTTCCGCCATGCGATCCCTGCGCAAAATGGGGCGCATGGTGCAAATCGGAATGCCCACGGGGGACCATGCACAGATGTCGTTGCCGATGGATGTGCTCTATTCTGGTCAGCTCTCCGTATTTGGCACCCGTGGGATGCCAAGCTGGCGCTATCCGTCGCTGTTGTCGCTGATCGCGGGTCAAGGGGTCGACCTGAGCCCGCTGGTGACCCGGAAAATAACCCTGAACCAGGTAAGCGCCGAGCTTGCCGCTTTTGACCATCCAACGCCTCCGGGTGTTGCGGTTGTCACAGATTTTGTCTCGTAGGAGGGCCCGCCATGCGTGCAGCCGTAATCGTTTTCCCCGGATCCAACTGTGACCGAGATCTTGCCGTCGCCTTTGAGCAGGCCGGTTTTCAGGTCGATATGGTCTGGCACAAAGACGCGGCTTTGCCTGAAGGTATTGATATCGTGGGTGTGCCGGGCGGGTTCTCTTATGGAGATTACCTGCGTTGCGGCGCAATCGCGGCCCAATCGCCGATTTGCAAGGCCGTCGTCGAACACACGCAGCGCGGCGGTTATGCCGTAGGCATTTGCAACGGTTTTCAGGTTCTGACCGAAACCGGCATTTTGCCGGGCGCGTTGCTGCGCAATGCTGGGCTGAAATACATCTGCAAGACCGTTGGCCTAAAGGTTGAGACCAGCGACTGCGCGTTTACCAGCGGCTACAACGCAGGCGATGTGATCGGTATTCCGATTGCGCACCACGATGGCAACTATTTTGCGGATGACGCGACGCTGGCCGCGCTAAAAGATCAGGACCGGATCGCTTTTACCTATGCCGAAAACCCGAACGGCTCGATCGGGGATATCGCCGGAATCCTGTCGGAAAACCGCCGCGTTCTTGGCATGATGCCGCACCCCGAACGCGCAGCTGATCAGGGTCATGGCGGCACAGACGGGGTGGCGTTGTTCCGCGCATTGTCAGGTGTGTTTGAAGCGGCGTGACTTGAGGTCTCGCCCGCCGGGGCGTAACCTTTTGCCATGAACACAGAAGTTCGATCTGGCTGGTCAAATATGTTGAAACCGTTTCGTGGTGCACCGCTGGGCTGGCGGTTGCGGCTGGCGGTTCTTGTTCTGCTGGTCGCGACAATTGCAACAGTGTGGGTCACGAACCGGCTGTTGACCGACAGGTTCACCGAATCCACGCGCAACCGGGCGGAACTGCGGCTGACGCTGTATTCGGGCAACTTGCTGAGTGAACTGCGCCGCAACTCGATTGTTCCGCAATTGCTTGCCCGCGACCCAACGTTGATTTCGGCATTGCAGTCAGGCGATTACACCCTGTCGACACAGCGCCTTATTTCATTCGTGGAAGAGATCGGCGCGGCCTCACTGGTATTGCTGGACAGCGACGGGCGCACAGTTGCCGCGACCGACCGGAACAGGTTGGGCGAGGGGCACCGGAACACACCCTATTTTGTGGATGCGATCCGCTCGAACGCAACGATCTTCTCCGTTATTCCCAAGGACGCAGGCGGATACAGCTTTGTGTATTCGCGCCGGTTGGAGAACGGGGCCGAGTTTCTGGGGGTAATCGTCGTCGAGGTTGACCTGCAAAAGTTCGAACGCGCTTGGGCAGGTATCTCGGATGCGGTGATGGTTACCGACAGCACCGGCAACATCATTTTGTCCACGGAACCCCGCTGGCGCGGGCTGGATGAGAACACGGCGATGCTGCGCCAACCGCCACAAGGGGCGATCCAGCGCGCGATCCGGGCAACAACCGATTGGACCGCGCTGCCGCCTGATGCCTATCTTCAGGGCGAAGCGGTGATGCGGATCGAGACGCGCATTCCGTTCCGCGGCTGGCAGATGACCTCGTTCACGACCTATGCCTCGATCCGGGAAAAGGTGAACAGCGTTCTGGCGCTGGAAATCATGGGGTTTGCGATTCTTCTGGCGCTCGCGTTCTATGCGTTGAGCCGCCGTGCCACGTTGCGCATGACCCTGTTCCAGCGCGAGTCGGCAGAGCTTCGCGCATTGAATGCACGGCTACAGCGGGAAATCGCTGAACGTGAACGGGTTGAAAAGACGCTGGATTTGGCGGAACAGACGCTTGCGCAAAGCTCGAAACTGGCCGCCCTGGGCGAGATGTCGGCAGCGGTCAGTCACGAGTTGAACCAGCCTCTGGCGGCAATGAAAACCTATCTGGCCGGGGCCCGTCTGCTGCTGCGCCGCAACCGCCCGGAAGAGGCCCTTGCCAGCTTTGGCCGCATCGATGGTCTGATCGAACGGATGGGGGCAATTACCCGGCAGCTCAAGTCTTATGCGCGCAAGGGTGCGGATGCGTTTTCACCAGTAAATCTTGGTGAAGCGCTGGCCTCGTCCCTGTCGATGATGGAGCCGCAATTGCGTCAGCGACACGTGAAGATCACACAGATCGTACCAGAGGAACCCGTGATCGTGATGGGGGACCGAATGCGCATCGAACAGGTCATGGTCAACCTCTTGCGAAACGCGCTGGACGCCACCAAATCAGTGGCGGAGCCGGATGTGGAAATCATCCTGGCAGCTGGTGACACGGCTGTGCTGACCGTACGCGACAACGGGCACGGAATCGAGGATATCGAAAACCTGTTCGAGCCGTTCTACACAACCAAACAGCCCGGAGACGGTGTTGGTCTGGGGCTTGCCATCTCGTCGGGGATCGTGAACGACCATGGGGGACGGCTGACTGCACGCAACGGCCAATATGGCGGTGCGGTGTTTGAAATGCAGTTGCCTGCACTGGGAAGCGACGGCCTTGAAGCCGCGGAATAACGAGGAATGACTATGGCACAAGCCATGAAAATTGCCATTGTTGACGATGAACAGGACATGCGCCAATCGATCAGCCAGTGGCTCGCTTTGTCCGGCTATGACACGGAAACCTTCGCCAGCGCGGAAGATGCGCTCAAGGTGTTGGGTCCGGATTATCCGGGGATAGTGATTTCGGACATCAAGATGCCCGGAATGGACGGCATTCAGCTTCTCAAAAAGCTGATGGGCGCTGACAGCACCTTGCCCGTGATCATGATCACCGGTCACGGCGATGTTCCGATGGCTGTCGAGGCGATGCGTGTCGGTGCATTCGATTTCCTTGAAAAACCCTTCAACCCCGACCGCATGTCTGAACTGGCCAAACGGGCCAGCAATGCGCGGCGTCTCACATTGGACAACCGCGCGCTGCGCCGGGAATTGTCCGGCGGCACCCAGATCATGAACAAACTGATCGGTGCCAGCCCGGTTATGGAACGCCTGCGCGAGGATATCCTCGATCTAGGTCAGGCGGATGGCCATGTGCTGATCGACGGAGAGACAGGGACCGGAAAGACGCTTGTCGCACACGCCCTGCACGCGGTTGGAAGCCGTGCCGGCAAGAAATTCGTGCTGGTGTCCTGCGCGGCGCACGAGGAAGACGCGTTGGCCAAACGTCTGTTTGGGCCGATGATGCCTGAAGACGCCCAATTGCCCGCCATCGAAGAGGCGCGGGGCGGAACGCTGGTTCTGGAAGATGTCGAAGCGCTCAACGATTCCCTGCAAGCCAAGCTGCTCAGCGTGATGAACGAGCAGGGCACGCCGGCCGAGACACGCATCGTAGCGATCTCGAACCTGCAAGAGGCCGGAAAAACCTCCGAAGATGTCTTGCGGCCTGATCTGTTCTATCGATTGGCCGCCTTGCGCATCACCATGCCGCCCCTGCGCCAGAGGGGCGAGGACATCCTGACCCTGTTTACCCGTCTGAGCGAGCAGTTCGCAGAAGAATACGGTTGTGATGCGCCTCAGGTAAGCGCTCAGGAAGCCGCGCAGCTGTTGCAGGCGCCCTGGCCGGGGAACGTGCGCCAGTTGATCAACATTGCCGAACGCGCGGTACTGCAATCGCGCCGTGGGTCCGGAACGATCGCCTCGCTGTTGATGTCGGATCACGAGGAAATGCAGCCGGTCATGACCACCGAAGGCAAGCCGCTGAAGGAATATGTCGAAGCCTTTGAACGGATGCTGATCGACAACACGATGCGGCGGCACAAAGGATCTATCGCGTCTGTGATGGATGAACTGTGCCTGCCGCGCCGAACGCTGAATGAAAAGATGGCCAAATACGGCCTCCAGCGGTCGGACTATCTGTAAACTGTGTGACGGGGGCTCTGCCCCCGTCGCCTTTGGCGACTCCCCCGGGATATTTTTGGCCAGATGAAGGCAATCCCGCATGCCGCGGTTGGGGGCGGTGCAGTTTGCCCATTGTCTTTTCCACAGGACTGCTTTTATTGTGTCCGGACGGGCCGGGCCAGTTTTGTGTCCATAAGCCCCGAATCATTGAGTTTCGCTGCTTTGCTGAAGGTGATGACATATTATTCGCCGCAAAGCAGACCGATTGTGCCCCTTTCGGGGCAATGTAGTACCTGAGCCCGGAACGTCTGGGCGAAAGGAATAAATGGGCAGGCTGCGGCTAACGCGCCTGTCGGAGAAGAACCGCGATGACGCGCGCGCAACGATTGAGTGACCGGGCAGGGGGCCACAGCGCCAGACCCTGCCGCGCGCCGTCCGATATCGCCCTGACAAGACACCTCCCCAAATGTGCCTGTCCACCTGGACGGGTCAGGACAACGCGTTTGGCGCGGTGCACCAAGGACACATGGCTAAGAAAATGCTTATCGATGCCACCCACGCGGAGGAAACCCGCGTCGTGGTGGTCGACGGAAACAAGGTCGAGGAGTTCGATTTTGAATCCGAAAACAAGCGCCAGCTTGCTGGCAACATCTATCTTGCAAAAGTAACACGGGTTGAGCCGTCGCTTCAGGCGGCCTTTGTGGATTATGGCGGGAACCGGCACGGCTTCCTCGCGTTTTCGGAAATTCACCCGGACTATTACCAGATCCCCATCGCCGACCGCGAGGCGCTGATGGAGGAAGATCGCGCCTATGCCGAGGCCATGAAGGCGCGGGATGAGGCCGACGAGGGCAAGCCGAAAAAGCGGCGTTCGCGCGCCCGATCAAAGGCCGCGGATCTTAAATCGGACGATCTGGTCGAAACGATTGAAGTTTCGACCGAGCCGACCGGTATGGAAACCATCGACCTTGACGATGCCGACATGGAGGTGCCCGAGGGGACATCGCCTATGGAAATCGTCGGTGAAACACCTGTTGAGGAGCCTGCGGACAACGAAGCGCCAGAAGCTGTGTCAGATGACACTGCTGAGGAAACGGCTTCGGAAGACGAGGCTCAGGCTGAAACGGTCGAGTCTTCACAAGACGATGCAGCAGGGGATTCTGATGACGCGGCGGATGCTTCAATCGCTGACGATGGCGATGAAGCGTCTGAATTGTCTGAGAATGACCCGGACGCAGATGATGGCGATGCGGATGAGGAACACGCTGACGCAGCCGCGAAAGATGACACGATTGAAACCGTAGCCGAGGAAGACGACAGCGAGGACATCCGCCCTCAGCGCAAGCCACGCCCACGCCGGTATAAGATTCAGGAAGTGATCAAAGTGCGCCAGGTGCTGCTGGTGCAGGTCGTCAAGGAAGAACGCGGCAACAAGGGGGCAGCCCTGACGACCTATCTGTCGCTGGCAGGTCGCTATTGTGTTTTGATGCCGAACACCGCGCGTGGCGGTGGGATCAGCCGCAAGATCACCAACGCAGTTGACCGCAAAAAGCTGAAAGAGATCGCCGCGGATATTGATGTTCCGACAGGGGCGGGTTTGATTATCCGGACTGCAGGCGCCAAGCGCACAAAATCGGAAATCAAGCGCGACTATGAATACCTGCAACGCCTGTGGGAGCAGATCCGGGCATTGACCCTGGAATCCATTGCACCTGCGAAGATCTATGAAGAAGGCGATCTGATCAAACGGTCGATCCGGGACCTTTATAACCGCGATATCGACGAGGTTCTGGTCGAGGGCGAGGGCGGATACCGCATCGCCAAGGACTTCATGAAGATGATCATGCCGTCCCATGCCAAGAATGTGAAACGGTACGAGGACGCGCTGCCACTGTTTGCGCGCTATCAGGTGGAAAGCTATCTGGCGGGGATGTTCAACCCGACCGTTCAGCTGAAATCTGGCGGGTATATCGTGATCGGCGTGACCGAAGCGCTGGTGGCAATCGACGTGAACTCGGGCCGGGCCACGAAAGAAGGCTCGATCGAGGAAACGGCGCTGAAAACCAATCTGGAAGCCGCGGAAGAAGTGGCGCGTCAGTTGCGTCTGCGTGACCTTGCCGGTCTGATTGTCATCGATTTCATCGACATGGACGAGCGCAAGAACAATGCGTCGGTTGAAAAGCGTCTTAAGGACAAGCTGAAAACCGACCGTGCCCGCATTCAGGTCGGCCGGATTTCGGGTTTTGGCCTGCTCGAGATGAGCCGTCAGAGGCTGCGCCCGGGTATGATCGAGGCGACCACGCAGCCATGCCCGGCATGCCACGGCACCGGCCTGATCCGTTCGGACGACAACATGGCGCTGTCGATCCTGCGTCAGATCGAAGAGGAAGGCACCCGCCGCCGCTCGCGCGAGGTTCTGGTGCGCTGCCCGGTCAGTATCGCGAACTTCCTGATGAACCAGAAGCGCGAGCATATTGCACAGATCGAATCGCGCTATGGCCTGTCTGTACGGATCGAAGGCGATGTGCATCTGGTCAGCCCGGATTTCTCGATGGAGAAATTCAAGACCGCCAGCCGCATTGTTCCCGAAGCGACAGCACCTGTCGTGTCGGTCGATGCCTCGCTGATGGATCTGGTCGATTCTTCGGACGAGGAAGAAACCGAAGAGGATATCGCGCCGACCGAAGATGACACCAAACCCAAGCGCAAGCGCCGCCGTCGTCGTCGCAAGAAGGGCGGGGGCAATGGTGACGCGCCGGAACAGGGCGCGGATGACGGTGAAGGGGCAGAGCAGGAGGATGCCGCAGGCGAATCCGCTGAAACCGAGACCGCTGTCGAGGCAACCGAAGCCGAAGCGACGGAAGAGGAAAAACCCGCCAAGCCCAAACGCAAGCGCGCTCCGCGCCGTCGTAAGAAAGATGCGGTGGCAGAAGAGGCTTCGGAACAGACAGAAGCAACTGATGCCGATGCCGGGGCTGATGCACCGACGGTTGAAGAGGCGGCCTCAGACGCTGAATCCGAACCTGCCGAGGCGACTGTCGCCGAGCAAAGCGAAGCCGCTGAGGCCGCTGATGCTGCGCCTGAAGCAACAGAGGTTGCCGAGCAGACTGAGGAAGTCGCCCAAGCTGAAGCGATCGTTGCGGTGGAAGAACCTGAAGTTCAATCTGCCGATGAGCCGGTCGAAGACGCGCCCGTGGAAGAAACACCCGTGGCAGCAGAACCTGAACCGGTGCTTGAAACTGTGGCAGATGAACCTGAGCCAGAATCCGACAGGCCCAAACGGCGCGGATGGTGGTCGTTGGGCAACTGATGAAAGGGCGGGCAGATTTGCCCGCCTTTCTTATTTCATTAAGTCAGTCGGATTTTCGGATCAGATAGACCTGATGTTCACCATCCAAATCCTGAGACAGCAATGTGTGGCCAGCTTCGGCGCAAAAATGCGGGACATCGATGATGGCTGCCGGGTCATCAGCCAGTACACGCAACACAGAACCTTGCGGCATGGATTTCAGCCGTTTGCGGGCCTTGAGGACGGGCAGGGGGCAAAGAAGGCCCAGCGCATCCAGCGTATCTGTAATCTCTGACATGATTTTCGGGATAGGGCGTAGTTGTAATATTGTCCAGATTCCAAGCACGAGGATGTGACTCATTGGCCCCGTGACGGACCGCCAATCATCACTTATGTGCTTAGACATGTTCGGAATAGAAATCATAGACGCGGGGCTGCTGCCCGCCATGTTTGTTGCCCTGCTGGGTGGCCTGATCAGCTTTCTGTCGCCTTGTGTGCTGCCCATCGTGCCGCCCTATCTGGCATATATGAGCGGCGTCACGATCAACGAAATGCAGGATGAGACCCGCGCCCGGCGCAAGGCAACCATGTCAGCGCTGTTCTTTGTGCTGGGCCTGTCGACGGTTTTTCTGCTGTTGGGCTTTACCGCATCTGCTTTTGGAGTGTTCGTGCTGCAAAATCAGGTGCTTTTTGCCAAGCTGTCGGGGGCCGTTGTCATTGTCTTTGGCCTGCATTTCCTGAATGTCTTCCGCATCCCCTTTCTGGACCGCGAAGCCCGGATCGAAACCGGTGATTCCGGTGGCTCGGTCTTTGGTGCTTATATTCTTGGATTGGCCTTCGCATTCGGCTGGACGCCCTGTATCGGGCCCCAACTGGGCGCGATCCTGTCCCTTGCGGCGACCGAGGCCTCGGTGGCGCGGGGCACGCTGTTGCTGGGTGTCTATGCGGCTGGATTGGGTATTCCGTTCCTGCTCGCAGCCATGTTCCTAAACCGCTCTATGACGGTGATGAACCGGATCAAGCCCTATATGGGTGTGATCGAAAAGGTCATGGGCGGGCTGCTTCTGTTCGTGGGCATCATGCTGGTCACAGGCCTGTTCACCCGCTTCAGCTGGTGGTTGCTGGAAACCTTTCCGGCGCTTGCGAATTTCGGCTGAGCGTCTGACCCCCTTACCTTGACCTAAAGCCTGCGTTAACCTGCGCGGCAGAAGGTAAAGGCATGAGCAGTCAGAGAAATCAGTCACAGGTGCGCAAACGCCGGGTGTTCTACATCCCCGGTTATGACCCGATGCCGCCGCGACGATATCGCGAGCTTTACCGAACCGAGTCGCAGGCGCAGGCCCGGATCTCGGGATATGAGATCGCCATGGCCCCCAAGTCCGTAAAAGGTCTGTTCGGCTGGTCCGTGACATCAATGCAGGACGGTGCGTCTGTTGAGACAGAGATCGAAGTACTGGTCTGGTCAGACATCGTGCGCGACAGCATGTCCGCGTCGATCCCTGCAACCTACGCGCAGTTGGCCCACACGGCGTGGATATACATTTCGACCGGTGCTTTGTGGCGCCTCATGCGGTTGCGCAAGGGCCCGGTGATTGCGGCGCTCTATCCGGTGGCGATGTTGGTGTCTCAGTTGCTGGTTGCGCTTGCGGTCGTGTGGGCATCTGTGGTTGTGGCCGGCTGGTGGGGCCTGTTTCCGGGTATCGCCGTTGCGGTTGCGCTGATGCTGTGGTTCCGCAAAATCGACAACCGGCTGTTTGCCTACTACCTGATGCATGATTATGCCTATTCCGCGCAGCTGAAGGGGGAAACTCCGCTTAAACTGAAGGACAGACTGGCCGTATTCCGCAAGGCGATTGAAGCCGCTCTGATATCTGGTGTGGATGAGGTACTGGTCGTGGGCCACAGTTCGGGCGCGCATATGGGGGTGTCTGTTCTGGCCGACCTGATCCGCGACAGGGCTGTGCCGAAACAGGGGGCAGAGTTGTCGTTCCTAAGCCTGGGGCAGGTGATGCCTATGGTATCCTTTCTGCCAAATGCGCATGGCCTTCGGTCCGACCTTCAATTCCTGTCCTCCAGTTCAGACATCACCTGGGTCGATGTCTCGGCCCCCGGGGATGGCTGCGCATTTGCGCTGTGTGATCCGGTGGCCGTCACAGGGGTGGCCGGGCCGGACAAACGCTGGCCGCTTGTCCTTTCAACCGCCTTTACCCAAACCCTAGCGCCTGAACGTTGGAAAGCCCTGCGCTGGCGGTTCTTCCGACTGCATTTTCAGTACCTTTGCGCCTTCGATAAGCCGGGTCTGTACGACTATTTTCGGATAACGGCAGGCCCTTTGACGCTGAAACAGCGGTTCCTTGGGCGCACGCCCTCGCGCAGCCGGATTGAGACGCCAGTGTCCAAATACACGTCAGTGCACCTATGACCCCGCCCAAGCCCCAGCCGCGCGCAGACAAGGTTTCCCTACTGCGCTATCTGAAACTGTTTCGTCAGGATCTGCTGTCTGCACAGCCAGCGCGCCTTTACCGCGCGTGGATGGCCGAATTTAGGACACCCTTCTTTCGATCTTTCCTGATCAATCAACCAGACCTGATTGACACCGTCCTCAGGAAACGCCCCGAAGATTTCCCTAAATCGGGCCGGATCAGCGAAGGCCTGCGCCCCTTGCTTGGAAATTCGGTGTTTCTGACCAACGGAGAGACGTGGAAACGTCAGCGGCGCATCATTGACCCGGCATTTGAGGGCGGGCGGCTGAAAGACACGTTTCCCGCCATGCTGGCCGCGGCAGACGCATGTGTTGAGCGGTTGCGGCCCCATGTCGGCAAACAGATCGAAGTCGAAGAACAAACAAGCCACGCCGCAGCGGATGTGATTTTTCGCACCTTGTTTTCGGTGCCAATAGACCACGCCATAGCCAGCAAGGTGTTTGAAAAGTTCCGCAACTACCAGCGCGAACAACCTCTGCTGAACCTTGCAGCCTTCGTTCCGCTGCCCAAATGGATGCCTCGGTTTCACTCCCGGACGACACGGAAAAACGCCGAAGACATTCGTAACCTGATCACTGACCTGACCCATGAGCGGGCTGAGGCGATCAAGGCCGGAACCGCCCCCGATGATCTGGCAACCAAGATCATGACGACCGCTGATCCTGAAACCGGCCAGTTTTTCGGGCCCGAGGAGATGGTTGATCAGGTCGCGATCTTCTTTCTGGCAGGCCATGAGACCAGCGCATCGGCTCTGGCGTGGACATTGTATCTGCTGGCAATTTATCCCGAATGGCAGGAAAGGATTGCTGACGAATCTGCCGCTCTGGACGATCCGACATTTGCCTCGGTTTCCAAACTCAAGATCAGCCGCGACGTGTTTCGCGAGGCACTGCGCCTTTACCCACCAGTTCCCATGATGGTGCGAGAGGCCACGTGCCCACACCGTTTTCGAAACAGGGACGTTCCCAAAAGGTCACAAATCGTAATCAGCCCCTGGCATCTGCACCGTCACGAACGATTATGGGACAACCCCGACAGCTTTGACCCGACTCGCTGGAACAGTGAAAACGGCAAGACATGCCAGCGCGAAGCATATATCCCGTTCTCCGCAGGTCCCCGCGTTTGTACCGGGGCCGGGTTTGCCATGGTCGAAGGGCCGCTGATCCTGTCGATGCTGGTGCGAAATTTCAAATTCGAAACAATCAGCGGCAAAACGCCGGTTCCGGTGGCCCACCTGACCGTTCGATCCAGGGATGGCATATGGTTGCGGCTGATTGAGCGCTAACAAACTACCATCGGTCCTGACTGTGATGTATGCGGGGGGAGACATCGGAATCATCATTGAACGGGAAAACACTATGGCCAAAGCAGAACAGCGCGCGCAGATGATCAACGGCGCAGGCTTTATCGCGGCATTGGATCAAAGCGGCGGCTCGACCCCGAAAGCTTTGGCGTTGTACGGCGTTGACGCGTCGACCTACAGTTCGGACGCTGAGATGTTCGGTGAAATACAAAAGATGCGCGCGCGGATCATTCTGGCAAATGACTTCACCAAGGACAAAGTCATCGGTGCGATCCTGTTCCAACGCACCCTCGGGGAAGAGATCGAGGGCCGCAAGGTCGCAGATTACCTTTGGTCGGTCAAAGGCATCGTGCCTTTTCTGAAAATCGACAAGGGCCTCGAGGATCAGGCCAACGGCGTTCAGCTGATGAAGCCGATCCCCGGTCTGGCCGACACGCTGGCAAAGGCAGAAGGCGTATTCGGCACCAAGGAACGTTCGGTCATCCACGAGGCTAATGCCGAAGGCATCGCGGCCGTGGTCAGCCAGCAATTCGACGTCGCCCGTGAAGTGACTGACGCCGGGATGGTTCCAATCGTCGAGCCGGAGGTCAACATTCATTCAGAAACCAAAGCCGAGGCCGAGGAGATTCTGAAAGCTGAAATCCTGAAGAACCTCGACCAGCTGGTCGAAGGGCAGGAGGTCATGCTGAAGCTGACGATCCCGACACAGGCAAACCTGTATGACGAACTGGCCGACCATCCGCGCGTTCTGCGCGTCGTCGCGCTGTCAGGCGGGTATTCGACCGAAGAGGCCTGTAACCTGCTGGGTCAAAACGGCAAAATGATCGCGTCTTTCTCTCGCGCACTGACCGAAGGTCTCTCGAAACAGCAGTCAGACGCCGAATTCAACGCCGCTTTGGGCGGCAATATTGACAAGATTTTCAAAGCCTCTGTCTGATCCTCAGACGGGTTTCGTGAAAGAGCGGCGCAACTGTGCCGCTTTTTTTCTGCTGATACAGCCCTCGGCATGGTCATTGACCAGTCCCATGGCTTGCATGAACGCAAACACCGTCGTGGGGCCAACAAACTTCCAGCCCCGTTTCTTGAGGTCCTTCGACATCGCCACCGACTCGGGCGATGTGGATGCCGATTGCGGGGGCGGCGGGGTTTCCGCCTCATACCGCCAGACATAAGCCGCCAGCGATCCTTCAGGCGCCACCAGCTCCTGCGCGCGGCGGGCGTTATTGATCACCGCCTCGATCTTGCCCCGGTGGCGAATGATCCCATCATTTTGCAGCAGACGTTCAACATCTACTTCAGAGAACTCGGCCATCTTGTTGAAATCAAATCCATAAAACGCTTCTCGGAAATTCTCGCGCTTGTTCAGGATCGTGCGCCAGCTAAGACCCGACTGAAAACTTTCCAGGCACAGTTTCTCGAATAACCGCTGATCATCCGAGACCGGAAAGCCCCATTCGTTGTCATGATAGTCAAAGAATTCCGGCGCGGCCTGGCACCAGGAACACCGAGGTTGACCGTCTGGCCCCAATACTGTGTTGCTCATGAATGTACCCCTTTTGTTCCTCTGGGACGTTACACCCAACGACCAAGATCTGACAAGTGTTAAACCTTGTCTCGGTACCAGTTCAGAATAAACACGCGAATAGCCGAGGCCAATCCGGTTTCCGGGTCGCGGTCAACATCAATCTGCGCGGCCAGTGCATTGATTGGCTGATCTTTTTCTTTCGCAATGTCGCGAAATGCCCGCCAGAATTCATCTTCAAGCGAGACAGATGTCCGGTGGCCCTTGAGGGTCAATGAACGTTTTATCGGCCGACCGCTCATTCATCCAGCTCGTGATTGTCAAGGTCACGCTTCTGCTTGTCCTGCTGAAGCCTGACAATTGCTTTCTCGGACTTGGTGCGCCCAAAGGCGACGGCATTCTCATCTGCGCGGGCCTTCTTCTCGGCCCGCGCCTTTTCTTTTCGATACCGGTTCAGGTTGACCGGCTTGCCCATTAGTCTTTCGGGCCGATCATCTGTTCGGGGCGTACAACGGCATCAAAGGTTGCCTCGTCCACAAACCCCAGCGCAATGGCTTCTTCCTTGAGGGTTGTGCCGTTCTTATGCGCGGTCTTGGCGACCGTGGTGGCGTTGTCATAGCCGATGGTCGGGGCCAGCGCCGTCACCAGCATCAGCGATTCCTTCATCAGCTTGTCGATGCGCGGCTCATTGGCCTTGATGCCCAGCAACATCCGCTCGGTAAAGCTGTCGGCAGCGTCGCCCAGCAACTGGATGGATTGCAACAGGTTGTAGGACATCATCGGGTTATAGACGTTCAGCTCGAAATGGCCCTGACTGCCTGCAAAATTCATCGCGGCGTTGTTGCCCATCACGTGCGCAGCAACCTGTGTCAGAGCCTCGGCCTGGGTCGGGTTCACCTTGCCGGGCATGATGGACGAGCCGGGCTCGTTCTCGGGCAGGATCAGTTCTCCAAGCCCCGAACGCGGGCCAGAGCCCAGGAAACGGATGTCGTTGGCGATCTTATAGCAGCTGCCCGCGATGGTCGCCAAAGCCCCGGACATAAAGACCATGGCGTCATGGGCAGCCAGCGCTTCGAACTTGTTCGGCGCGGTCACGAAGGGCAGGCCGGTGATCTGCGCCATATGGCCCGCAACCGCTTCGCCCCAACCGTTTTGGGTGTTCAGGCCGGTGCCTACGGCGGTGCCGCCTTGCGCCAGTTCGTAGATGCCGGGCAGCGCTGCGTTAACGCGTGCAATCCCCTGACGAATCTGGTGGGCATAACCGCTGAATTCCTGCCCCAGTGTCAGAGGCGTTGCATCCTGCGTATGAGTCCGGCCGATCTTGATGATGTCCTTGAACTCATCAGCCTTCTGCTCAAGACCAGAGGCCAGTTTTTCAAGCCCAGGCAGAAGGACGTCACGAACACTCATCGCTGTGGCGATGTGCATCGCGGTGGGAAAGGTGTCATTCGACGACTGACCCATGTTGCAGTGATCGTTCGGATGCACGGGGTCTTTTGAACCGATGATACCGCCCAGAATTTCGATGGCGCGGTTCGCGATGACCTCGTTCGAGTTCATGTTCGACTGGGTGCCGGAACCCGTCTGCCAGACGACCAGCGGAAAGTTGTCGTCAAACTTGCCTTCGATCACCTCACCCGCGGCCTGAATGATGGCATCGGCAATCCTGGCATCCAGTTTTCCGGTCGCCTTGTTCTCCATCGCGCAGGCTTGCTTGATCACGCCCAGCGCACGCACAATGGCGATGGGCTGTTTCTCCCAACCGATCGGGAAGTTCATGATCGAACGCTGCGTTTGCGCGCCCCAATACTTGTCGACAGGAACCTCGAGCGGGCCAAAGCTGTCGGATTCGGTGCGGGTCTGAGACATCTGTCACTCCGTCTGGTATGCTGTTGTATGCCGTTTAGCCGCAGCCAAGCCGTGACGCAATCGGCCAGTTGCGCGCACCTTAAACCCAAGGGCGTCAAAGGTATAGGCGCGGGGTGCGTCACTTTTATTGTTATCGTCGGGGAATGTGCCATTGTGCGCGGCCCCCTCTCAGCTACAATAGGTTCGTAGCCGCCTTGGAGGACAAGATGTCGAATTTCCATCGCATTACGCTTGAAAAAGCGATCGTGTTATTTGCTGTCTGTGCTTTGTGGCTGTCCGTTTTGGGCGCATCTGCGCGCGCCGCGGACATTACCCCGTTCCTGGGGGATTATGTGGGCTCGGCAAATGTCGTGGATGCGGACGGAACCTCAACTCCAAGGGATATGAGCGTTTCAATTTTCGAGACCAAAAACGGGTTCAACGTCAGCTGGCAAACCACCACCTACAAGCTAGACGGGCGGGTAAAAGAACAGCAGTTCTCGATTGACTTCGTGCCCTCGGACCGCCCGGATGTGTTCTCGGCCGCGATGAAACGCAATGTGTTCGGTCATGAGGTTCCGCTGGACCCGATGAAAGGTGAACCCTTCGTATGGGGACGTATCGTTGGCGACACACTGACCGTGTTTTCGTTGTTCATCGACGTGGACGGCGGATATGAATTGCAGCAGTTCGACCGAACACTGGCCGAAGACGGGCTGAACCTGTCATTTTCACGCTTCATAGACGGCCAGAAATCCCGATCAGTCGAAACATTTCTGATGAAACGCTGAACCCCGCGCAAGGCGGGGCTCAAAGGCTTATTTGCGGAAGCTGTCCAGCGACACGACATCGGCGTCGTGATGTGCCTCTTCTTCCTCTTCGACCTCGATCAAGTCATCTGCAACATAATCGTCATCATCTTCGTCGTCCGGGCTTTCGAACCGCAGTCCAAATTCCACCGATGGATCGACAAAGGTCTTGATCGCGCCATAAGGAATATAGAGCGGTTCCGGTGCGTCCCCGAAATTGAGAGTAATGGCGAATCCGTTCTCTCCGACTTCGAGGTTTTCAAACCAGTGCTGCATGACGATTGTCATTTCTTCCGGATACCGGTCGCGCAGCCAATCCGCGATGTCCACGCCATCTTCGCGTGTGTCGAAGGTAATGAAAAAGTGATGCGCTCCGGGCAGACCGGATTTCGATACATCCGTCAGCACAGTCTTGATAAGCCCGCGCATGGCGGTGTGCATCAGGTTGCCATAGTCGATGCCTTGCGACATGTGTCATCCTCAAAAGTGGTTAAGCTCAGCATAGGGGTTTTGTTCGGAAACGAAAGGGCAGGTATAATCGGATTGATCAGATATTATGCGCAGCCAGCCCTGCCAGTGACATCAGAACCAGCACCGTACCGATCCCCAATTTTAGTCTAAATATCAATATTCCAGCAATAAAGGTTAACGCAAGCGCCGGGATATCGAGCGAAGACAGCCGGGGCACGGGTATTGCCGCCGGACCCAAATTCATATCTGGCACCGATTCGAAAAGAACATTCAGGGCAAACCACACGGAAAGGTTGAGAATCACTCCGACAACAGCGGCGGTGATGCCGTGAAGGGCGGCAGACAGGCGGGGACGCGTGGCCAAACGGTCAAGATAGGGGGCCGTCAGGAAAATCCACAAAAAGCAGGGCACGAACGTTGCCCATAGTGCGACAGCGCCCGCAGCAAGCGCCAGTGAGAATCCACCGTTGATCTGCCCCGCCAGCATGGCGACAAACTGTGTAACCAGTATCAATGGTCCGGGGGTGGTTTCCGCCAGCCCCAATCCGTCGATCATCTGGTCTGCACTGATCCAGTGGTACTGATCCACAACGGTTTGCGACATATAGGCCAGAACGGCATAGGCACCACCAAAGGTCACAACGGCCAGACGGGCAAAGAACCACCCCAAATCGCTGAGCAATTGGTGCCCGCTGAGTGTCAACGCAACAAGCGGCCCCAGCCAAAGCGGCAACCAGATCGCTATCGTCCGGGCCGAGCGGGCAAGGTGCGGCGTGTCCCGAGCCGTGGCTGCCTCAGCGGGTCCTTGATGACGCAAATACCCCCACAGGGCCGCGATCAGAATGATCAGCGGGAAGGGCAGGTTGAACAGAAAGATCGACAGAAACGACAGGCCCGCGATGACACGATGTTCCATATCCGTCAGCGCCTTACCTGACAGCTTGCGCAGGGCTTGCAGGACGATCACGATGACGGTCGCCTTGATGCCGGTAAATGCGGATTGCACCAATGGAACGTCGCCAAATGCTGAATAAAGCGCGACTAGAAAAGCAATGACAAACGCCCCCGGCAAAACGAACAGGCTGCCCGCAATCAGCCCGCCCACGACACCGCGCAAGCGCCAGCCTGCATAGGTTGCCAATTGCATTGCCTCTGGACCGGGCAGCAACATGCACAAGGAAAGCGCGCGCAGATAGGTCTGTTCATCCAGCCAGGGCCTGCGCTCGACCAGTTCTTGATGCATCAGCGATATCTGGGCGGCGGGGCCGCCAAATGACAACAAGCCGATCCGTCCGAATACCTTGAAAAGGTCCAGTGCCGTAGGTCTCATGCGCCATGACCCGATGGCCAGTCATGCTTTTCATCAAACCCGTCGCATGCCCAGCGGAACAGAGCATCATAAAGGTGCAATCCGGCTTCAAGTTGAGCATGGTCATCGCGATACTGGCGGGACAAACCTACCGAGAACGCCAGCAACCCAGCGGCTTCCGGGGCCAGATCATGATGGTCGGTATCCGCAGCGCGAATGATCCTGGCCATACGCTCAAGCGCCTCGGTTCGCAGGTCAAATGCCCGGATCATCGTGTCAAATGTGCAGCCGCTGTCCTGATGCGTCCAAAATGTACTCGGAACGTCAAAGGGGGTGGCATCAAAATGATCAACGACTCCCTGAACTTCTTCCGACGCGACGAAAAGGAACCGTGCCTTGCGGTCAACAAACCGGCGGATCAGCCAGGGGCAGGCGATGCGGTCAATTTTGGGCCTTTGGCGCGTAACCCACAATGTGCTGCCATTAATGAGCGCCGGCAGAATCGACTGTGGGATCAACGGCGCCTCGCGCTGCTCGGGCCACCCTTCAAACCCACCTTCCAGATGTTCGGCGTTTTTGCCCATCCCGCGCAGCCAGGACGCCACCCCCTGGCTGAGCTTTTTGCCCTTGTGGCAAATAATTACACAAGGGTCGTTGCCAATCAGACGGCTTATTGCGTCGATTTCCGTGTGCGGACAGCGAATTGATCCAGGTATCAGCCGCGGGTCCTCACTGAAATCCGCGTCGGTGCGTATGTCGATCAGAACGGGCACCTGAGGCGTTCCGATTAACCGGCTCAATTGAGTTGGTGTGATGGCGTTAAGGGCAGCCATAGCATGTCTCCTTTAGTCATTCGGATCCATGCGAAGCTTGGGCTGACGCCTCACGGGGTGTTCGCAAGCTGACCCCCTGCATCAGTGCTACCGCGCAAGAACGTAGGGGGTCAAGTTTACGGTTTGAACCGTCAGGCCCAGTCGAGCCTCTGACCGGTCATGCACACCGGAAGGGTGTCGGCAGGAAACTGACCCATCTCTTCAAAAAACGAGATGAAATCGAAATGATTATACGCTTCGACCATCTTATTGTTTTTGAACCGGGCCATGACCTGACCGGTGACCTCCAAAGGGGCACCATTATCGGCCCGGCACGTCTGCACATGCAGGATGGCGGATACCCAATCGCCATTCTCGATGATCTTGGGCAAATCCACCTTGATATCCCCCAGGACATGGCGAAATGCCGTGACGAGATCCCGAAAATCGTCTGCACCCACCTGCATTTCGGGGATCAGCCCCTCGGCCATGGTTTCGGGCGCAAAGAACTGATCGATCGCCTCGGTGTTTCCGTTTTCCCAAACCTCAGAATACCAGGATCTGAGTATCTCTGAATTCGTCATCCCAACGCTCCTGTCCAACTGCGAACACGATGGCAAAAAGGAATGAACAAACTCTGAATCTGCGCAAAGGCGGCGTAAATCTTAGACATATTGGGGGGGAAGTGCAGGTTTCTGTTGCCAGGCACCTGCGAACCCCGCCTTACGCGGCTAGGCGCAAGGACTTAAGTTTCGGTCTTGTTACTGCTTACGCAGCAACTGCAACCGGAGCACGATTGTCGTTTGCAATTGTACTGTTTTCGCCGGTAACGGTGGCAGACAGCCGAGACAAAGCTTACCCCTTTAGACGTTCGTCGATCCTGTTTCGGCCCCGTGATCCTCAAACGAAGGATTTTGGTGGAGCCGCCGGGTACCGCCCCCGGGTCCGATCCGCTTATTACGAGCGCGTTTATGTCCATAGTCCCGAAGGACACCTCATATATAGGTGAGGTCAGCGACGGATGCAAACCCGGATTACACATCTTTGTTGGCTTTAATTACAGAGCGTTACGCGGCCCTATTGAAGTTTGCGGCGATCAACCATATCGCCAGAACCAGTTCGATTCCTCCAAAAGTCGCTGCCTTCAAAAAAGGCGGGTTATCCAGCGCCAGTGACAGGAAGCGGCCCAGTGCGGCACCGGCATAGGCAATGCCCAGCATCGTGTAGGCCATCGGAGCATTCAGCCAGATGACAGCAATGCCCGAGACGACAAACAGCCCTCCGACCGAAGCGCGCAGTTCGCTCAGACCCATGGTGCTGTTGGTGGGTGCCAGATCCAGCGCGTTGGCGGTATGAACTGGCGCCAGAAAGCCGAACAGGCCAAAACCGATTGTCAGCAACGCGGCAATGACATTCAGGGTCGTGATCATCCGGGCCTCATTGAATTGTAATATCAGCACCTAAAGATAGTGTGTTACGGCCCAAAGGAAAGCGATTAAACCGCCGACCACAGCCCCAAAAGACCAACCAAAACAAGGCTGAGAGCCCAGATGAGTTCAAGGTTGAACCAGCTGCGGGACAGGAAACGCAGCCCCAGCCAACGATAAACAGCGAAGGCCAGAAACCCTCCGCCCAGAACCATGGCGGCGGTGTGCAAGGCCGCAACTCCCAGAACCAGCAGACCGTTTGTTGTCATGATTTTGGAGATCGCCTGATGACCGGCATCCAGTTCATCCAACTGGCACAGACCAAGATAGATCGGAACCAGCATAAGGGCGGCCCCGTGGGCAAGCGCCACGAAAAACGACCACAGCGCCAGTTTGCTGGGTGGTATGCGCGACAGAAAACGGGGGTGACGGCGGGTGATCGCAACGTAAAGCCCCATCGCGATGACAATCAACGCAGCCCCGATGCGGATTTCCCGTTGATAATCAACCAGAACGGCCATCAGGGCAAAGGGCAGAAGGACACCCAGCATAGCAACAAAATGCCCGCCGGCCAAAGCTGCCAGCGCGCGCCAGAGGGCGGATTGGCGCTGCTCCATCAGGGCCGAGGAAACCGCCAGCGGCCAGCCCATCCCGGGGTTCAGCCCGTGATACGCGCCGCTCAGAACAACGGCCAGCCAAAGGCCAGCCGTTGATGTCATCAGGATTTCCAATTCAGACCGAAGGGTAACAGAAACTGTCGGTTGAACAATCTCCGCCCTCCAGCCGGATTTGGTGGCTGCGATATCCTTTGGGGAAATCGACCCAGAACTTAGGATCCAAGACCAGCCCGCCATTCTCGCCGACATCCGCCTTGACCATGGCCGCACCGCCTTCTTCGGGATAGAACTGATCGTCCCACGTGGAATAAAGCGAATTGGTCCAATAGACACGTTTACCATCGCGGCTGATCTCGACCATTTGCGGCCCATAGCCAAAGGTCTGACCGTTCGGATGCTTGGTCTTTTTGACGATCCCTCCGATCTCGACCTTCCCGGCAAGGGTCGGGTTCATCGGATCGGACACATCATATTGATGCATCTCACCGGTGCCCCAGCAGGCGACATAAAGGTATTTGTCATCCAGGCTCAGGTCGATATCGGTGACCAGTGGCGGTACAGCGGCAAACCCCTTGAGAAGATCAGGAAGATCATCAGGATCAGCGGGTTGCGGGTCGATGGTGATCGTTTTCTTGGCTTCGAACGTGCCGTCGTCGTTGCGCCACCAGGTAAATATTGCGCCTTGCAGGTTGGTGGTATCTACGACAACGCCGCAGAACCCGTATTGTTTGACCGGGTCATGCGCGGGCCGGATTTCCAGCGCCATCTGGTGGTTTTCGCCCAGATCGATGGTCTGAATATTGGTCCGGTTGCGCAGGTTCCAGAAATGGATTCGATGACCGTATTTGTTCGAAAGCAGATCCTCGGCCACCAGCCCGTTTTCAAATTGCGGGGGAAGGCCCCATTCGGAACTGACCATGTAATCGCGCGGCAGATTCCACCAGAAATCATAATGCTTGTCCTGCACGCCGCGCTCGATCTCATAGCGCCCGATGATCTCGAAGCTTTCACAATCCATGATGAAAATACCCGGAGGGCCATCCGTGCCGTCCTCGCCGCCGCCGCCCAGCGTGCTGACATAGATGCCTTCCGGCCCGCAATGGATCGTGTGCGGTCGTGAATACCCGGTTTTATCAAAGACTTCCTCGGGTTCGATGATCTTGTGAATCTTCGCCTCAAGCGGGTTCTTTACATCGATGATGTATATCCGGCTGGAACGGATACCGGGGATGATCAGATAGCGACGTTCCAGAAACGCATGACCGCTGAGCGGTGACAGCGATGAGGAACAGGCATTCCAACCGAAATGGTGAAACTCGTCGCCTTCTTCGGGCATGATCACCTGATGCACGATCTTCCCGAAATCGGCCGAGGATGGATCGACATTCACAACTGCCAGCCCGTCAGGTTGCGAAAAGTCGGGGCTGAGCATCAGCGTGAAAGCAAGCGTTTCAGCAGGGCCTTCCATTGCCAGCTTGGCTGACGGATAAAAGGTTGGGTCCGGTCTTTTGTTCATAACGTCCTCCCGTAAATCATTGTCATTCAATTCTTATTGAGAGTTCCGGTCTTGACGCCGGATGACATTCTGCCTGCTCGTACCTTTGCCTTTGAAAGTTTGTTTCCGTTTAAGCCCTCAGGCCGGTTTCCGTTTGCGTTCGGCCACATTGTGGGCCAGTTGCTGTGTGTAGTATTCCAGATCGACCAGCGCGGCGTCGACGGTATCTGCGTCTCTGGCCTCAAGCGCGTCTGCAATTCTGGTGTGCAATGCGATGATTTCTTCGCGCGAACGTGCCGTGAAGGTAATCATGTTCATCAAAGGCTGCATCGCCTCGACCGCGCCAGCCAGTTGATAGGACAGGACCGGGTTGTCGGCCCCGTCCACCAGGGCCCTGTGGAACGTGACGTCTGAGGCACAAAACGCCTCATCCGTCAGGCCGGGCTGGGACTGGCGAAATATTTCCGCTCGCATCGTGGCAAGCTGATCCGCCGTTCGTCTTTGGGCAGACAGGGGGGCACAGGCGCGCTCCAGCGCATAGCGGGCCTCGCAGGCGGTATCAAAGCTGACCGCGTTCATCGACAGCAGCAGGGTCGAGGTTGTGATCTGCTGCGAATAGGCATCTTCGAAACTCAGGCGGTTCACGAACGCACCTCCGGTAGCGCCACGCTGCGTACGGATCAGGGACTGCGCCGCAAGTCGTTTCAAAGCCTCACGCACCGTTGGGCGCGAGACCTGAAATTGCTCGGAAAGTTCCGCTTCCGAGGGCAGGCGCGCATCAACGATCAACTCGCCTGAAACAATCGCGTCCCGGATGGCTTGCGCAATCTGGGCAGACAGGTCGGCGGTTTTCCGAGGCGCGGTTTTCATGTTCAGAAGACCCTGAGTAAATTTTTATTTGTCTGACATTTAAAAGTCTGACATTTGAAAAGCAAGAGAGTTGAGTCGGGAGGCCGAAGTGAGTCGTACTTGGCTGCGCAGCGGAATGTGGCTGGGCTTTTATGTCCTGATCCTGTGGGCGTGGTGGGTCATGTTCGCGATGGGCCGCGACATGGACCTTGACCTGATTGGTCGTCCGGGGCCCATGGGGCAGGCCATGGCTGCGATGGACCCGCGCATGGATATGTACATGCCGATGGCCGAGTTTGGCACGCTGTTCTGGATGTGGGCGATCATGATGGCGGCCATGATGCTGCCGACACTTGTGCCAACCTTGCGAAACTATGACGACCTGATCCGCAGTGCCAATGGCACCCGTGCCGGTTGGCTGGGTGTACTTGCAGGGTATTCATTGGTCTGGGTCGGCTTTGCGGCTGTGATCGCGGGAACGCAGCGGGCTCTGCTGTTTGGTGGCGTGATTGATATGCTGGGCATTGCCAGGTCCGGCTGGGTTGCGGGCGGGTTGATGATCGCGGTTGGCGCGTTTCAGTTCTCGCGCGCCAAAGAGGTCTGCCATGGCGTGTGCCACGCCCCTATGGCCTATTTCCTGGGCCATTGGAGAACCGGATTTGCGGGCGGTGTTCGCATGGGTCTGGGCCTTGGTGCCTTCTGCGTCGGATGCTGCTGGGGTTTCATGGCGCTGGGTTTTGTGGGCGGTGTCATGAGCCTTTTGTGGATGGGTCTTGCGACCCTATTCATGGTTTTGGAGAAACTTCCCCAGATCGGTCATGCTGTAACCCGACCGGTGGGATTTGTATTGATTGCGGGCGGTCTTGTCCTGCTCGTCTACCCTATTAGCTACGGAGGATAAGCCAATGGCTAAGAACAGAAAACCAGATGCCGACCGGTTGCCCGTCAGCCAACGCATCGACAGCCGGCTGCCCAATCCCAAGCGGCGCGAGATGAGCCCGACTGACTGGGCCATCAAGGGTGAGTTGATCCTGAACTGCTCGTGTGATGTGTTCTGTCCCTGCGTCGTTTCACTGGGCGCGCACCCTCCGACCGAAGGGCATTGTCATGCCTGGATGGGTATTGTCGTTGATGAGGGCCATTACGAGGGCGAGGACCTGTCAGGTCTGAATGTCGGCCTGCTGGTCGATATTCCCGGCCGGATGGGCGAAGGCCAGTGGAAAGTGGCGGCTTACGTAGATGAGCGCGCCAGCGGCAAAGCTTATAACGGGCTGCTGCAAATCTTCAGCGGGCAGGCGGGCGGTACCACCGGTCTGTTCACCATGCTCGTCAGCGAAATCATCGGGGCCGAACGGGCGCCGGTTCAGATCGAGCGTGACGGCACCAAGCGCCGCATCATGATCGGCCGCAAGATTCAGGGTGAGATCGAGATGCTGGCGGGCAAAGACCCCGAACATCCCGTGATGGTTTCAAACTCAAAATACTGGATGGGTCCTGACATCATCGTGGCCCGCGGCACCAAGTCGAAAGTGCGCGACTACGGGCGCGTTTGGGATTTTGGCGGCAAGTCCGCTGAAATCTGTCCGATTGATTGGCACGGGCCCAAGTGATGATCTCAGGCGCACTTGCGCAAGAGATGGCGCGGTAAAATCACTGGCAAAACTCGCAGTTGGCCGGGTTTCTGCAATAGTTGTCGCATCAGAAACTGACTGTTGCTTGGGCCAATCAAAAGGTGCTTAGTCGTAAAAGAGGTCGACATCACAATGTCTTACGAAAACTGTGTCATCCATTTCTTCAACCATCAGACCCACCACCGGGATCAATTGCACAAAATGCTGACCGAAGTTGGTTCGCAAACGCCCGTCAGCGACATCGTCTTTATGCCCAAGGAGGTTTGAATGCCGCAGATTTCCGCCTCTCGCCGCTTGCGGCGCACACCGTTTTCAGAAGGGGTCGAGGCCGCAGGGGTCAAGGGATACACGGTTTACAACCGCATGCTGTTACCCACGGTCTTCGACAGCATCGAAGCCGATTACCGGCATCTGAAATCCCATGTGCAGGTCTGGGATGTCGCATGCGAGCGGCAGATCGAGCTGCGCGGACCGGACGCCGCGCGCCTGATGCAGATGCTGACCCCGCGCGATTTACGGGGGATGTTGCCGGGGCAATGTTTCTATGTCCCCATCGTGGACGAAACCGGAGGCATGCTGAATGACCCGGTTGCGGTAAAACTGTCCGAAGACCGCTGGTGGATTTCAATTGCTGACAGCGACCTGTTGTTGTGGGTCAAGGGAATCGCCGTTGGATATCGTCTGGATGTGTTGGTGGACGAACCGGATGTGTCACCTCTTGCTGTTCAGGGTCCCAAAGCCGACGACCTGATGGCGCGTGTCTTTGGCGACCGGGTGCGCGACATCCGGTTCTTCAAATTCGATATGTTCCAGTTTGAAGGTCGCGATCTGGCTGTGGCGCGATCGGGCTATTCCAAACAAGGCGGGTTCGAGATTTATGTGGAAGGCAGCGATATCGGCATGCCCCTGTGGAACGCCCTGTTTGCAGCAGGGGAAGATTTGCAGGTGCGCGCCGGATGCCCGAACGTGATCGAACGGATTGAAGGTGGTCTGCTGTCTTATGGCAATGACATGACCGACGACAACACCCCGCATGAGTGCGGTTTGGGCAAGTTCTGCAACACACATACCGCGATTGGCTGTATCGGTCGGGACGCGTTGCTGCGTGTGGCCAAGGAAGGGCCTGTTCAGCAAATCCGCCCCGTCGCCATTGCCGGCGATCCTGTACCGGGCTGCGACCGCCCATGGGGCCTTTACGCGGACGGCAAGCGTGTGGGGCAGGTGACCTCGGCCGCGTGGTCACCCGATTTCAACACCAACGTCGCCATTGGCATGGTACGCCTGAGCCATTGGGATGCGGGAACGGAGCTGGACGTGAAAACACCAGATGGAATGCGCCGCGCGACCGTGCAGCCGCATTTCTGGATTTAAAGGGGGGTTTTGGGGGCGCTGCCCCCGTCGCTGCGCGACTCCCCCGGGATATTTGAGGCCAAGTGAAGCAGCGGGCCGGTTACAGAAACACGAAAGGAATTGAGAGATGTTCAATGCACTTGTGATGGACAAGAACGAAGAAAGCGGTTTGGCGAGCGCGTCGGTCAGACAGCTTTCGCTGGATGATCTGCCGCATGGCGACGTCACGGTCGCGGTTGAATATTCCACAGTGAACTACAAGGATGGTCTGTGCCTGTCCCCCAAAGGGGGCGGTTTGGTGCGTGCTTATCCGCATGTCCCCGGAATTGATTATGCCGGTACTGTCGAGGCATCGACCGATGCGCGTTACAAGCCGGGTGACAAGGTTGTTCTGACCGGGTGGCGGGTAGGCGAGGCGCATTGGGGTGGTTATTCGCAGAAAGCCAGTGCCAAGGCGGACTGGCTGGTTCCTCTGCCGGATGGGCTTGATACCCGGCAGGCGATGGCTGTTGGTACCGCCGGGTTTACCGCGATGCTGGCCGTGATGGCGCTTGAGGATCACGGGCTGACCCCCGATCGCGGCCCGGTTCTGGTAACCGGGGCGGCCGGTGGTGTCGGGTCGGTGGCCACTGCCATTCTGGGTCATCTCGGCTATCAGGTGGCTGCCGTGACCGGGCGACCCGAAACCGGTGATTATCTGAAATCGCTGGGTGCAACGACAATAGTGCCCCGTGATGAGCTGAATGAGACTACCAAGCGCCCGTTGGAAAGTGAAACCTGGGCAGGCTGCGTGGATGCCGTGGGCGGTGCGATGCTGGCGCGTGTGCTTGGGCAAATGAAATACGGCTGCTCGGTCGCGGCCGTGGGTCTGGCGGGCGGTGCGGCGTTGCCTGCAACAGTGATTCCCTTCCTGCTGCGCGGTGTGAATCTTTTGGGCATCGACAGTGTCATGCAGCCCTATGAAAACCGGGTTCGTGCCTGGCAAAGGATCGCCACCGACCTGCCGATGGACAAGCTCGAGTCGATGGTGCAACCGGCGGCCTTGTCTGATCTTCCGCAACTGGGTGCCGATATTCTGAAAGGGCAGGTCAAAGGGCGCGTTGTTGTCGATGTGAATGCCTGAGCGCAGATGACAGCCTAAACCCGATACGATGCCGTGTCGGGTTTTGCGAAGGTGCGTTTGGTACAAAATGATCGCAACACCTCTGGCCATTGGTACAAAACCGCCTCATGATTGCTATACATCCCAAATGTGATGGCGTAAGACCCATCCAAAGAGTACCTGAATACGGGGAGTGAGCAGCATGTCTGACGACTTCGAACTGGACACCGATGACCTGAAACGCCGCATGGATGGCGCAATGGCCAATCTGAGAACCGAATTTGCCTCGCTGAGAACCGGGCGCGCCTCGGCTTCGATGCTTGAGCCCATTATGGTAGACGCTTACGGCTCGACGACACCGATCAACCAGGTGGGCACCGTCAACGTCCCAGAGCCGCGCATGGTCACTATAAATGTGTGGGATAAGTCATTGGTAGGAAAGGTTGAAAAGGCCATTCGCGAAAGCGGATTGGGCATCAACCCGCAGCTGAACGGCACAATCATAATGCTGCCGATTCCCGAGTTGAACGAAGAGCGTCGGCGTGAACTGGGCAAGGTCGCTGGCCAATATGCGGAAAGCGCCCGGATCGCGATCCGCAATGTGCGCCGGGACGGCATGGATCAGATCAAGAAGGCAAAAGCGGACGGTATGTCTGAAGACGACCAGAAGCTGTGGGAAAGCGAAGTGCAGGATCTCACGGATGCGATGATCAAGGCTGTAGATGCGGCGCTTGAAACCAAGCAAACTGAAATCATGCAGGTCTGATCTGGTCTGATGCCGAAAGATCCCCAAACCGATCCGGTCTGCGGCCCGCGCCATGTCGCTATCATCATGGATGGCAATGGCCGCTGGGCACAGGCGCGTGGTCGCCCCAGGCTGTTTGGGCACCATGCCGGTGCGCGCCGTGTTCGCGAGGTTGTTGAGGCCTGCCCACATCTGGGGATCAAGTATCTGACTGTGTTTGCATTCTCGACTGAGAACTGGAAGCGAACGCAGGTTGAGGTGGCCGGGTTGATGAGCCTGTTTCGGCGCTACATCATCAAGGAGACACGGACCCTGGCGGATAATGGCATCCGGGTTCGGTTCATAGGTGATCGGGTAAGGTTGGATTCAAAACTGATCGAATTGATGGATTCACTGGAAGAAGAAACCAAGGACAACGACCTTGTTCATCTGACGGTCGCCCTGAATTATGGCGGTCGGGACGAGGTAGCGCGCGCCACCAAACGTCTCGCGCGGGATGTGGCCGACGGGCGGCTTAAACCCGAGGATGTGGATGAAGAAACGTTGCCTAAGTATCTGGATACACGCGTTCTTCCGGATCCCGACCTTGTCATTCGAACCAGTGGCGAAGCACGGATTTCAAATTTTCTGCTGTGGCAGTCCGCCTATTCCGAGTATGAATTTATAGATACGTTGTGGCCGGATTTCACCGCAGCAGAACTCGAAAGGCTATGTCGCAACTATGGGGCCAGAGAGCGCCGGTACGGGGCGGTTCTGGCATGAGTGATGGCCGGTGGTCTGATCTGACGAGCCGGGTCCTTTCTGCCGCCGTTCTGGTTGCGATAGGGGCGATCGAAGTCTGGCTTGGCGGTCTCTGGTTCGAGGTCTTCATTGCAGCTGCTTGTGGCCTGATGACCTGGGAACTGGTCCGGATGATTGACCCTGAAAGCCAGGGTGTGGCCGTGCAGTTGGGCGTTCTGACTGCGTTTGCCGTTATCCTCAGCTACCACCTGCCGGCGCTATATACGCTCCCTGTCGTGCTTGCGCCAGCTTTGGTGGGTATGGGACAGATCGGTCGTTCGAAAACCTTATACGGCTTGTTCGCGGTCTGGATTGTTGCGGCTGGTCTGGGATTCATTTCCATTCGCGAAAACTCGGGATTTGGCTGGATGGTCTGGCTGATAGCGGTGGTGGTGGCCACGGATGTGGCGGGCTATTTTGTGGGCAAAATGGTCGGAGGGCCCAAGTTCTGGCCAAAGGTCAGCCCCAAGAAAACATGGTCTGGAACGGCAGGCGGATGGGCTGCCGCGGCCTGTGTCGGTATCGCCTTCGCAAGCCACGCGGGTTTCGGATTTGCCTTTGTTGTTGTTTCCGTTTTCGCATCAATGGCCAGCCAGGCGGGTGACATAATCGAAAGCGCGATCAAACGTAAGTTCGGGGTCAAGGACAGTTCGAACCTGATCCCCGGCCATGGCGGCTTTCTGGATCGGTTCGACGGCATGATGGGGGCTGCGGTGTTTGTTCTGATCGCAGGGCTTCTGTACACGCCGGGTGAGATGTAATGCGACGGATTTCCGTTCTTGGCGCCACGGGTTCGATCGGGCAAAACACGCTTGATCTGATTTCGCGTAATCCCGAAGGCTATGATGTGGTGGCGCTTACCGGCGGTGCGAATATTCAACAACTTGCCGATGACGCTCGTCGGTTGCGCGCCGATCTGGCTGTCACGGCACACGAAGACAGGTTGGAGGACCTGCGCGTCGCCTTGGCAGGCAGTGGGGTCGAAGTGGCGGCCGGGCCGCACGCAATTGCCGAGGCTGCCGCGCGTCCGGCGGATTGGGTCATGTCAGCAATCGTCGGGGCAGCGGGCCTTGCGCCTGGGATCGAAGCCCTGAAACAAGGGACGACACTGGCCTTGGCCAACAAGGAAACACTGGTCTGCGCCGGATCACTGGTTCTGGAAACTGCAAAAAACCATGACGCGCGTTTGCTTCCGGTCGACAGTGAGCATTCTGCCGTGTTTCAGGCGCTGGTTGGCGAAGATATCAAAACGGTCGAACGCGTGATTATCACCGCAAGTGGCGGAGCGTTCCGCGACTGGCCGCTGAAGGATCTGGCAAACGCCACCGTCGAACAAGCGTCCAGCCATCCGAATTGGGATATGGGACAGCGGATCACAATCGACAGTGCCTCGATGTTCAACAAGGCGTTGGAAGTAATAGAAACAAAAGAATATTTCGGAGTATCTCCGGATCAAATCGAAGTTTTGGTTCATCCTGAATCCATTGTCCATGCAATGGTCGGGTTTCGAGATGGCGCAATGATGGCACATATGGGCGCCCCCGATATGCGCCATGCCATAGGGTATGCGTTGCACTGGCCGGAAAGGCAGAAGCTGCCGGTTCAGCGGCTGGACCTGGCAAAGCTGGCTCAGCTGCGCTTTAACGAACCGGATCTCACACGCTATCCAGCCCTAAAACTTGCTTGGGACGTTATGGAGCGCGGTGGGCTGGCCGGCGCGGTATTCAATGCCGCCAAGGAACGCGCGCTGGATCACTTCATTGCGCGCCGGATCGGCTTTCTTGATATGGCGGACACCGTTTCTGCCGTATTGGACAGGTTTGACGCAACGGGTGGCCTTATTGATGCCCCGATGACACTTGATAACGTACAGCAAACCGACCATCTGGCACGTCAGTGGGTCGATAACACTGTGATGGAACGAGCAGGATAGAATTTTGGACGTACTTTCCCTGATCCCGCAATTCGGCAATCTGCTGTGGACGATTGTTGCCTTTGTTATTGCGCTGTCGGTCATTGTGGCCGTGCATGAATATGGCCACTACATTGTGGGCAGGTGGTCGGGTATCCATGCCGAAGTCTTCTCGCTCGGGTTCGGGCCGGTGCTCTGGAGCCGCAAGGATAAGCGCGGAACCAAGTGGCAGATCGCAGCATTGCCTTTTGGTGGATATGTAAAGTTTCTGGGCGATGCCAATGCGGCCTCGGGCAAGGATGAAGAGGCGATGGAAGACATCGCGACCCAAAATCCTGAGGAGTTGCGCCGCACCATGCACGGCGCCCCGCTATGGGCACGGGCAGCAACTGTCGCGGCTGGCCCGGTCTTTAATTTCGCCATGTCCATTCTGGTTTTTGGCCTGATCTTCTGGTCACAGGGCGTTTCGCGTGAACCCCTGACCGTTGGCGCGTTGCAGCCTTTGCCAGGCACCGTGCAGGAATTGCGCGAGGGCGATGTGATCACGGCTATCGCCGGTCGTCCTACGCCGGACTATGACGAAGAAGGCGCATGGAAGGAGTTCATCGACGACCTGCCTGTTCAACCGGTTCTGGATTATTCTGTGATCCGGGACGGTGAACCTCTTGAGGTTCAGGCCCCCTGGATGTTCCCGCCGCTGATCCGTCAGGTTGCCCCGCGCAGCGCGGCGATGGATATCCAGCTGAAGCAAGGGGATGTCATCACCTCGGTCAATGGTGAACCGATCTTTGCCTTCGAACAGCTAAAGGATCATGTCGAAGGATCGGACGGCCGCGTCTTGCTGCTTGAAGTCTGGCGGGATGGGTCCGAGTTGGAATTTGCCCTAGCACCCCGGCGCACGGATGAACCGCAGCCTGATGGTGGTTTTGTCACCCATTGGCGCATCGGAATCGTCGGTGGCATGATGCTGGAGCCTGCTACGGTACCGGCTGGTCTTTTCGATTCCCTAAAGGGCGGTGTCATCCAGACAGGCCGCATCATCGAAGGGTCCTTGTCCGGCATGTGGCACATGGTGACGGGCGCAATCAGCACCTGCAACATCTCTGGACCAATCGGAATTGCCGAAACCTCGGGGGCGATGGCCAGCCAGGGGGCGCAGAACTTTATCTTCTTCATTGCTGTCCTTTCGACGGCCGTAGGCTTGTTGAACCTGTTTCCCATTCCGGCGCTGGATGGCGGGCATCTGATTTTCTACGCCTACGAGGCCATTGCCGGGAAACCACCCAGCGACCGGGCGTTGCGCATACTCATGGGCATTGGAATTGCGATCATTCTGACGCTGATGCTGTTTTCGGTCAGCAACGACCTGTTCTGCTGAATGTGGCGGCTGGAGCAAATTCCAGCCGCATTCCCGCCATATTTCAGCGCTAGAGTATTCCCGTCAAAAGGGAACAGTCATGTCCAAAACGCTGAAAAAATCGTATCAAAGCTTTAGCTTCCTGTTCATGTTGAATTGGGACGTTATGCTGAGCTTTGCCGTTACAGCGTTGGCAATGGCTGGGGCCGCCTATCTGGCGGGAATGTGATTCTCGGGAAAATCGTAGGTCTGTTGTCCCGTGGCTGTCTGCCTGACTGCTTCGATATCGCCTTTTGACAAGCTCATTCAATCCCGTTACTCAACATTAAAGTCTCAAAATTCTGGGTAGAGCATAAAATGACTGACAGGCGAGACGCAGGCACATCCTGCGGGGGGCATAAGCCGATAAACAATATTTTGTGGCAGGCGCTAACGGTTTTTTTCCTTTTTGTTGCGGTAAGCTTACTGGCGTTTCCACATGCGGCATCGGCGCAAAGCTACACGATCAACTCGTTTGATGTTGAGGGGAATCGCCGGATCGAAACCGGGACAATCATCGCTCGTACCGGAATCGAACCGGGCCAGACCGTAACGGCCGGACAGCTTAACGATGCCTATCAGCGTTTGCTTGACAGTGGTGTATTTGAAACAGTCGAACTGACACCGCGCGGCACGACTCTGGTCATTCAGGTTCAGGAATACCCAACGATCAACCAGATCAGCATTGAAGGGAATGCTCGCGTCAAAGACGACGTTCTTCTGGACGTGATCTCGTCGCAACCACGCCGGGTTTTTACGCCTCAGGCTGCCGAAGCGGATGCTGACACGATCGCCGAAGTGTATTCGGCCCAGGGTCGTGTCGCGGCAACTGTCATTCCTCGCATCATCCGTCGCAGCGACAACCGGGTCGATCTGGTCTTTGAAGTGGCAGAAGGCACGACCATCGAGGTCGAGCGCGTCAGCTTTGTCGGCAACCGCGCCTTTTCGGACCGGAGGCTGCGCCGGGTTCTGGAAACCAAACAGGCAACGTTTCTGCGGACATTCTTCCGCAACGACACGTTTATCGGCGACCGCATCGAATTCGACAAACAAGTCATTCGTGATTTCTACCTGTCGCGGGGCTATATCGATTTCCGTGTGAACAGCGCCAACGTCGAATTTACCCGCGAACGGGATGCCTTCTTTCTGGTGATGAACGTCACCGAAGGCCAAAAGTTCTCGTTTGGAAAGATAACGACGGTTAGCGAAATCGCCGGGGTCGATGCGGCGCCGTATCAGGATGCGCTGAAAATCAAACCTGGCGTGACCTATACGCCGACGCTGGTGGAAAACTCGATCGCGCGGCAAGAGCGCCTTGGGTTGAAGCAGGGCGTTGATTTCCTGCGTGTTGAACCGCGTGTGACGCGCAATGACCGAGATCTTACCCTGGACGTCGAATTTGTTCTGACGAAGGGTCCGCGTATTTTTGTTGAGCGGATCGATATCGAAGGCAACACCACCACGCTGGACCGTGTGATCCGCCGTCAGTTCGACACCGTCGAAGGTGACCCGTTCAACCCGCGTGAAATCCGTCAGGCCGCGGAACGCATCAATGCGCTTGGGTTCTTTGCGGTTGCGGAAGTTGAGCCTCGGGAAGGGTCGTCACCCAGCCAGGTCATTCTGGATGTTGATGTCGAAGAACAGCCTACAGGCTCTCTGAGCCTTGGCGGCAGCTACTCGGTCACAGACGGCTTCGGGATTGCAATCGGCCTGAACGAGGCGAACTTCCTGGGACGCGGTCAGAATCTTGGTGTGTCCATCTCGACAGCACAGGATTCAGAACAGTACACGATTAACTTTACCGAGCCCTATTTGCTGGGCCGAAAGCTGCGTTTCGACCTTGGACTGGGTCTGTCGGCAACCAATTCCGGTTTTGCAAGTTACGACACGAGCTCGTTGTTTTTCACACCTCAACTGACCTATGCAATCGGCGAACTTTCTGCTCTTCGGTTGCGCTATGACTGGGACCGCAGCGAGATGACCCAGCAGAGCGATCAGGTCAACGGTGCGGTGATTGCGTCTGAGATTGCGCAGGGGAAACGGACATCCAGCTCGCTGGGACTGTCATACATCTATGACAGCCGGATCGGTGGTCTGGACCCGAATTCAGGCGTTCTGTTCGAGGTTGGCGTCGACGCGGCGGGTCTTGGTGGCGATAACAAATACTTCAAAACCACCGCTCGCGGGATCGCCCAAACACGGGTCTGGAACGAAGAAGTCGTTCTGCGTGCAACACTGGAACTGGGTGCGTTTAATTGGACTGGCGATGGTTTCAGCCGCGCTGTTGACCGCTTTGTTTTGGGGCCTCGTACCTTCCGCGGGTTTGAACCGGCCGGTATTGGCCCGCGTGATTTGTCCAATGGCCAGGATGATGCCATCGGTGGCAACTATTACTGGGTCGCGCGTTTTGAAACCGATTTCCCCTTGGGTCTGCCCGAGGAGCTGGGCCTGCGGGGCGGTCTGTTCTATGATGTTGGAAACCTATACAACATCAACGATGTGAACACCGCAGGGGCAAATATCGTTGGTGCAGACGGGTCCATTCGTCACGTAATCGGCATCTCGGTCCTATGGGAAACACCGTTTGGACCTTTGCAGTTCAACTTCTCGAAGGCTCTGAAAAAGGAAACGTTCGACAAGGAACAGAACTTTGACCTGACCATTCAGGCTCGGTTCTGATCTGCGATGACGAACAGGTTCTTTACCTTGATACAGGGCCCGCTTTGGGCCCTGTGTGCATTTCTGATGCTGTTTCAGGCCCCTTCGGCTGAAGCACAGCAACTGGGTGTTCCGCAAGCCAGCGTGGTCACATTGTCCGGCGAGCAGCTGTTCAAGAACTCGGCATTCGGGCAGCGCGTGCTGCGCGAGATCGAAAAAGAAAGCGCGATGCTTGCGGAAGAAAATGAGCGGATCGTCGCGGAACTCAGCCGCGAGGAAAAAGACCTGACTGAAAAGCGTGCAACCATGCCAGCCGAAGAGTTTCGACCTCTGGCCGAAGCGTTCGATGTCAAGGTGCAGTCCCACCGTGACGGGCAAAGAGCAAAGCTTGACGCGTTGGCGCGTCGCAGCGAAGAGGCGCAACAGACGTTCTTTGAAATAGTTCGTCCGATCCTTGTTGATTTGCTGCGCGACTTTGGGGCCAGCGTGATCATCGAACGTTCCAATGTCGTTGTAAGCACGTCAGATATCACAGAAGCTGCGATAACCCGTGTAAACACGGCAATTGGCGATGGCAGCGGGCTGCAAAAAGACAAGAGCGAATAGGTTCGCTTGCCCTTACGAGGCTGTATTGCTAACCACGCTGAAAAAGAAACATTCAGAACGGGATACCTGCATCATGACAACGGAACCCAAAAGCGCCGATATTCAGTTGATCCAAAGGATCCTGCCGCATCGTTATCCGTTTTTGCTGGTCGATAAGGTGGTTGACATCTCTGGCTATCAATCGGCCCGCGGTATCAAGAACGTCACCATGAACGAGCCGCATTTCCAGGGGCATTTTCCGGGAACTCCGATCATGCCAGGTGTTACCATCGTTGAGGCGATGGCGCAGACCGCAGGCGTGATGCTGGGCGTGGGTATGGATGTCATCGACACCGAGTTGCTGATCTATTTCATGAGCATCGACAAGTGTAAATTCCGCCGGAAAGTTGTTCCTGGCGACGTGCTAGAAATGCATGTCGAAACGGTTCGCGGCAAGAAGGGTGGCAAGCTTTTCAAATTCAACGGCCGCGCAACTGTTGATGGTGAAGTGGCCGCCGAGGCAGAATTCTCGGCCTATGTCGATTGGGATATGGAAAAAACAACATGAGCGGTATCCATCCCAGCGCGATTATCGAAGACGGAGCGCAGATCGGGCAGGATTGCATCATCGGTCCTTTCAGCTATGTGGGCGCCAATGTAAAACTGGCTGATCGGGTCGAGTTGAAGTCTCATGTCGTTGTGACCGGTGATACATCGATTGGCGAAGACACCGTGATCTTTAATTTTTCGGTGATCGGTGAGATTCCTCAGGACCTGAAATTCGGCGGTGAAAACACACGCCTTGAAATCGGTCAGCGCAACCGCATTCGCGAGCATGTAACGATCAACACCGGAACCGAAGGCGGCGGTGGCGTAACCCGGATCGGGAATGATTGCCTGCTTATGGCAGGTGTTCATGTGGCCCATGACGTACAGATCGGCAACCGGGTTATCATGGTGAACCACGCGGGCGCAGCTGGTCACTGTATCGTCGAGGATGATGTAATCGTCGGTGGCATTTCGGGCCTGCACCAATGGGTGCGCGTTGGACGTGGGGCTATCATCGGTGCGCTCACCATGGTGCCCAAAGACGTCATTCCCTACGGACTGGTACAAGCATCCAGGGGTGAGCTTGAAGGTCTGAACCTCGTGGGTCTCAAGCGTAAAGGTGTTTCGCGCGAAGACATCTCTGCACTGCGTGCCGCGTTCAAGGAGTTGTCTGAAGGCGAAGGAACGTTCATGGATCGCGCCTACCGTCTTGGTCAGGGTAACGACAGCGACTATGTGCAGCGGATCGTTGATTTTGTCACCGGACACAGCGATCGGTCGTTCCTGACACCGAGGAAATAGGAACATGCTTGCGTTGATTGCGGGAACCGGGGCGCTGCCGACCGAATTGGTTGCCCAATTGGCGGAACGTCCGCTGATCTGCGCGATGGAAGGTTTCCTGCCGGATGATCTGGTCGCAGATATCGTATTTCCGCTTGAACAGCTTGGCAGTTTTATCGCCGGGCTTCAGGCGAAGGGCGTGACCGAGATCTGCATGGCCGGCGCAGTTCGGCGCCCGAAGGTTGATCCTAAACGTATTGACGCGGCAACGATGCCATTGGTTCCGGTGATCCAGCAGGCCATGCTGTCGGGTGATGACGGAGCCTTGCGGGCTGTCATTGGCCTGTTGGAAGGCGCAGGATTGCGGGTGTGCGCCGCGCATGAAATCGCCCCTGGCCTGTTGCCGCCTTTGGGCTGTCTGACTGATGTGCACCCATCCGAGAGTGATATGGCAGATGCAGACCGCGCTGCCGGAATTCTGCGGGCCATGGGGGCTGCGGATATTGGTCAGGCCTGTGCAGTCTCAAAAGGGCAGGTGTTGGCAATCGAAGGCATCTTTGGAACCGCCTGGATGCTTCAGTCCCTGACACAACGCCCGGATGCGGGGGGCGGCATACTGTTCAAAGGCCCAAAGCCCGATCAAGATCGGCGTGCTGATCTGCCTGCCATCGGGCCCGACACCGTCACGGATGCGGTCGCGGCAGGCTTGTCTGGCATCGTTCTGGAAAAGGGCGGTGTGCTGGTTTTGGAAAAAGAACAGGTCATCGCCGAATGTAACCGTCTTGGGCTGTTCCTGTATATCCGCGAGCGAGCGGTCTGATGCGTGTTTTTCTGGTCGCCGGTGAACCTTCGGGCGATCGGCTGGGCGCCGCGCTGATGGAGGGGCTGAAAACCTTGATCCCCGATATTGAATTCGACGGGGTGGGCGGACCATTGATGGCGGCTCAGGGGCTGACCAGCCGGTTTCCGATGTCGGAACTTTCGGTGATGGGTTTGATCGAGGTTCTGCCGAAGTTTTTCCACCTCAAGCGTCGAATCTCGGAGACCGCGCAAGCAGTGTTGGGCACGCGGCCGGACGTTCTGATCACCATCGACAGCCCCGATTTCAGCCTGCGTGTCGCCAAAATCGTCAAAGCCGCCAGTGATATCCGCACCGTGCATTACGTCGCGCCTAGTGTCTGGGCCTGGCGTCCGGGGCGAGCGGACAAAATGGCAAAGGTCATCGACCATGTGCTGGCACTGCTTCCGTTTGAGCCGCCATACATGGAGCGGGCAGGGATGGAGTGCGACTTTGTCGGCCATCCAGTTGCCAGCGAACCGACGGCAACACAGGCTGAGATTGCAGCATTCCGGAGCAGGTACGACCTAGGGGATGCACCAGTCCTGCTGGCTCTGCCCGGATCGCGCCGGGGTGAGATCGAGCGTCTGGCAGACACGTTTGGTGAGGCATTGCGGCTGTTTTTGACGGATCATCCCAGTTATCGCGTCGTGGTTCCAACCGTGGGTGCAACAACTGATCTGGTCAACGATATGACGCAAAACTGGCCGGGCGCACCAATAGTGCTCGACCCGCGCCAAATCGGAGCCGGGCAAGCCACCATCGAAAAACGCGCGGCCTTTGGCACAGCACGTATTGCGCTGGCCGCTTCGGGTACGGTTTCTTTGGAACTGGCCGCGCAGAATACACCCATGGTGATCGCCTACAAGCTCAATTGGCTGACCCAGAAAATGGCTGAACGCATGGTCAAGCTGGACACTGTTACATTGGTCAATCTGGTATCTGAAACACGCGCCGTGCCTGAATGCCTGCTGAACGATTGCCAGCCAGAAAAGATCGCCAAGGCCCTGCATGATGTGACCAATGCCCCCGACGCTCAGCAACTTGCGATGAACCTGACAATGGAAAGGTTGGGGCGCGGAGGAGAAGCTCCGGGATTGCGGGCGGCACGAGCTGTGCTGGACAGAATGCAGATTGAGCATGCTTGATCACACGCTGTTCGCCGCTTCAGCCGGGATTGCCATGATTTCCACCAATCTGGACAATCTGGCCGTCTTGCTGGGTTTGATACTGGTGATCGAGCAGCGCCGCGCCATCATTGGCTTTGCCGTCGCGCAAACAATTGTTCTGACATTGGCCATGACCGTCGCCTTGGGCGTTGACCAGAGCGGCGCGCCGTTTTGGATCGGGTTTCTGGGTCTTGTGCCACTGGCCTTTGGTCTGCGCGGTATCTGGAGGCAGCTTTTCGGGGCCAATTCTGAAGGAACCGAGGCAAAAGGGGCCGTGACCTCGGTGGTTACCCTGTTCCTGAGCCTGTCGATTGACAGTTTCGCGGTCATGACACCGTTATTGGCGGATTCTACCCCCTCATACCGCGTTGCCGCCTTGATTGGCGCAGCACTGGCCGCTTCCGTGCTGGTCTTTACCGCCGCCTGGGGCGCCCCTCGGGCCAAAAGCCTGGGGCCACGCGTCGCCCGAATGGATAGGGTCGCCCCATATATCATGGTCTGCGTAGGGCTCTATATCCTCTTCAATTCGCCTACGGACGCCCTGTAACAAATTTGTTCCGGCGTTCCGTCTCGGGTTTGTGATCCGCGACCGTCTGTTGCAGCGGTGCGGACTTAAAGTATCCTCTCTAAAAAAGGAGCTTTCATCATGACCCGCATTCCCCCTTTGTCAGACGCCGAGATGGCAGACGAGACACGCGCGTCTCATGCGGCTTTGGGCGCTTATGGTCCGTTCGACAATTGGGCCCGGGTCGCCGCACATTGTCCACCGGTTCTGGAACATGTCGCAGGGATGCTAACAGCGTTACGGGAACAGCAGACCTTGCCGCGTCGTGCGCTGGAACTGGCCATGGTGACGGTTTCCAAACTGAACGCCTGTGACTACTGCGTCTCGCATCATACTCCGCTGTTGACAGTTGCTGGTCTCAGCCCCGAAGGCGCGGCGCGTTTGCCAGATGTTGACAACCACCCCGAGCTGGACGCGTGCGACAAGGCCGTCGTGCGATACGCCGAGGCGGTAACGACACGATCAGGCCGCATGCGCGACGCCGAGGTTTCCAACTTGCGGGATTGGTTCAGCGATGCCCAGATTGTCGAGTTAACCTGGCGCATCGCTTTGTGCGGTGCATTCAACCGGTTCAACGATGCGCTTCAGATCCAGATCGAACCGGAGGTTGAACCGGTTTCAGCCTAGTACCCGCGCCAGATCCAACCGCCGCCAAAGATGCGGCTGCCTTCTGAGGCATAGAAGACGCAGGCCTGACCGGGCGAGATGCCTTCTTCGGGTGTCAGCAATTCAACCTCGGCAGCGGTGTCGGACAGCGGTCGAATAATGGCTTCACGCGGGGGGCGGGTCGAACGGACCTTGACTGACAGGTGCCAATCTTCGCGAGAAGTGAAGGGTTCATCGCCCAGCCAGTTGATCTCACGCACGGGCACGACACGCGTTGCCAGCATCTCTTTGGGGCCGACAACGACCTGTTTCTTGTCCACGTCCAGCTTGACCACATAAAGCGGTTCGCTCAGACCGCCGATGCCCAAGCCGCGCCTTTGGCCGATCGTGTAATGGATCACACCGTTATGCTGTGCCAGAACGCGGCCATCGGCATGAACAATCTCGCCCGGCTCCGCAGCACCGGGGCGCAGCTTTTCTATAACGCTGGCATAATTGCCATCGGGCACAAAGCAGATGTCCTGACTGTCAGGCTTGTCCGCCACAGACAACCCATATTGAGCCGCCATTTCGCGGGTCGCGTCTTTTGAGGGCAGGTGGCCAAGCGGGAAGCGCAGGAAATCAAGCTGTTCCGGCGTTGTCGAAAACAGGAAATAGGATTGATCCCGGTTTGCATCTTCGGCGCTGTGCAGTTCCGGGCCGTTTGGCCCCATCTTGCGCTGGATATAGTGTCCGGTGGCCATACAGTCGGCCTCAAGATCCTTGGCGGTTTCCAGAAGGTCCTTGAATTTTACGCGCTCGTTGCAGCGGATGCAGGGTACGGGCGTTGCACCTGCCAGATAGCTTTCCGCAAACTCATCAATCACCGCGTCCTTGAAGATGTTTTCGTAGTCCAGAACATAGTGGGGAAACCCACGCTCTTCTGCCACGCGGCGCGCATCGTGGATATCGATCCCGGCACAGCACGCCCCTTTCTTGGCCAGAGCCGCTCCATGATCATAGAGTTGCAGTGTCACACCGACCACGTCATAGCCCTGATCGGCCAGATAGGCTGCGACAACAGAGCTATCGACGCCCCCCGACATGGCCACAACCACCCGCGTTTCCGAGGGCGGTTTGGCAAAGCCAAGCGAGTTCAGCGGGGTCTCGGTGTCGAGGGCCATTGGCGGTTCCTGTCCGGGTTAAGAAAGACCGGCAGAATATAGGAAAATTCTACACACTCTCAAGAGGCGGTTTCATACGACCTTAAGTAGGCTGGTGCCAGCTTTGATGCAGCAAAGAGGGTAAAGCGATGTATTTGCACAAAGTGGAAGGGCCAAGGTCTGTTTCTCTACCGGATGGGTCCATACTGACACGCGCCGATCTTCCGCCGTCAAGCACACGGCGGTGGGTGGCCTCGCGCAAGATTCTGGTCGTGCGTGGGGTACTTTACGGGCTGATCAGCCTGTCTGAGGCAAAACAGAAATACGGGATCAGCGACGAAGAATTCAACGGCTGGGTTTCCCTGGTCGCGGAACACGGTGTCCAGGCTTTGAAAGCCACGGCCTTAAAAAAGTATCGACAACCTATAGGAGAGCGGAAATAAATGATTCAACGGTAACGTCAGATTAACCATTCTTGGTCAGGTTTAATTTTAATTGGAATTATTGACCCGAATTGGAGCAGTGAAAATGCGTATACTTCTTGTCGAGGATGATCCGACCACGTCCAAAAGCATCGAACTGATGCTGACGCATGCGAACCTTAACGTCTATGCAACAGATCTTGGCGAAGAAGGTATCGATCTGGCAAAGCTCTACGATTACGACCTGATCTTGCTGGACCTAAATCTGCCGGACATGAACGGGCATGAAGTGTTGCGCCAGTTGCGGATTGCCAGGGTGGAAACACCGATCCTGATTCTATCGGGTGCAGATGATACGGACAGCAAGATCAAAGGCTTCGGGTTTGGCGCGGATGACTACCTGACCAAGCCCTTCCACCGTGAAGAGCTGGTGGCCCGTATCCATGCCATCATCCGCCGGTCGAAAGGGCATTCGCAGTCCATCATCCACACAGGTCGCGTGGCCGTTAACCTGGACGCCAAAACGGTCGAGGTGGACGGAAAAACCGTGCACCTGACAGGAAAAGAGTACCAGATGCTGGAATTGCTCAGCTTGCGCAAGGGTACGACTCTGACCAAGGAAATGTTTCTGAACCACCTATATGGCGGCATGGACGAACCCGAGCTGAAGATCATCGACGTCTTCATCTGCAAACTGCGCAAAAAGCTCAGCAACGCAACTGGTGGTGAGAATTATATCGAAACCGTTTGGGGCCGGGGTTACGTGTTGCGCGACCCGCAAAGCAACACATTGGACGAGACGCGAATGGCGGTCGGCCTCTGAATTGAACCGTTTGTGTCGCTGGTAGTCCAGGGCGGCACTTTGCACTCACGGCTCAGCACATCTGGACCTGGCCATGGCCTCGCCCTATCACTGAGGTCCAAGAACGCATGACAGGGCGAGGCCATGAGCAATTCCATTCCCATATCAGACCTGACGGATGATGAGGCGCGTGCCGAACTGGCGCGGTTGGCGGACATCCTGTCGCGAGCCAACACTCTGTATCACGCAGAAGATGCGCCCGAGTTGTCGGATGCGGATTATGATGCCCTCAAACGCAGAAACGCCGAGATCGAGGCGCGTTTCCCCCACCTGAAACGTGCTGACAGCCCGACAGAGCAAGTCGGGGCCAAACCGGCGGACGGGTTTTCAAAAGTCACTCATGCCGTCCGAATGATGTCACTGGAAAATGCGTTCGACGATGGGGACATTGCCGATTTCGACATCTCGATTCGAAAATATCTGGGCTTTGATGCAGGCGCGCCACTGGCTTTCACAGCTGAACCCAAGATTGACGGCCTGTCTTTGTCCTTGCGATATGAGAACGGACAGCTGGTTCAGGCCGCGACGCGGGGTGACGGTGAAGTTGGCGAGAACGTGACGGCCAACGCCTGCACAGTCTCTGATATTCCACAGCTGATCGAGAACGCGCCCCAAATTCTTGAGGTCCGGGGCGAGATTTACATGTCTCATTCCGATTTTGAAGCGTTGAATGAGCGGCAGGCTGAACGGGGGGGCAAACCCTTTGCCAACCCGCGCAATGCAGCGGCAGGGTCACTGCGCCAGCTGGATTCGGAAATTACCCGTTCCCGCCCATTGCGCTTCTTCGCCTATGCCTGGGGTGAACTGTCAGAGCCTTTGGCAGATACTCAGATTGGAGCAATTGAGCGTCTTGCGACCCTTGGGTTCCCCACGAATCCCTTGACCCGCCTATGTTCCACGACTGAGGACATGATCGCTCATTACCGGGATATCGAAGCGCAGCGTGCGACTTTGGGGTATGACATCGATGGGGTCGTCTACAAGGTAAACGATCTGTCTTTGCAAGCACGTCTGGGTTTCCGCTCAACGACGCCAAGATGGGCAATTGCGCATAAGTTCCCAGCCGAACTGGCCTGGACCAGATTGGAGGCGATTGACATTCAGGTTGGTCGAACAGGGGCGCTTAGCCCCGTGGCACGGTTGCATCCTGTAACGGTTGGCGGAGTGGTCGTCTCCAATGCCACATTGCACAACGAAGATTACATCGCAGGGCGCGATGCCAAAGGCGGCGCGATCCGTGATGGAAAAGATATCCGAGTGGGCGATTGGGTTCAGGTTTATCGCGCTGGCGATGTGATCCCCAAACTGTCGGATGTCGACTTGCCCAAACGCCCCGCCGATGCACGCCCCTTTGCCTTTCCGACACATTGCCCCGAATGCGGGAGTGATGCGATCCGCGAAGAAGGCGACGCGGTTCGACGGTGCACCGGCGGCCTGATCTGTCCCGCGCAGGCCGTTGAAAAACTAAAACATTTCGTGTCGCGCAAAGCCTTTGATATAGAAGGGCTGGGTGCAAAACAGATTGAAATGTTCTATGGGGATCCAACCCTTCCGATCAATGCGCCAGCTGATATCTTCACGCTGGAACAACGGGACGCAGCCAGTCTGACGCGGTTAAAAAACCGGGACGGGTGGGGCGAAACATCCGCCAGGAACCTGTTCGAAGCCATTGATAAAAAGCGGAAAATACCCTTTGCGCGCTTGTTGTTCGCACTGGGCATTCGGCATGTTGGCGAAGTGGGTGCGCGCGATCTGGCGCTTTTTTACCGCGACTGGGATGCGATGGCACTCGCGTTGGACACTGCGCGCCCGGCCGCGCTGGCCCAACGGCAGGCCGATGAGGCGGAAGATGCAGAGCGTGCGGCAGCGCAGCTTGAAGGGCGTCGCGCGCGCGTGAAAGAAGTGCGAGACGCAGCCATCGCGGAGGCCAATGTCACAGCCGATGCCAATGCCGCCTGGGCAGAGCTGATCGGCATAGACGGAATTGGCGCAACGCTTGGCCTTTCACTGTCGGACGCATTTGCCAATGAAGAGGAACGACGGGCTTTCGACACGCTGCACAGCGAATTGACGGTTATCGCCCCCGACGCGCCAGCCTCGGACAGTCCGGTGGCGGGTAAAACCGTAGTGTTCACCGGAACGCTGGAAAAGATGACCCGCGCCGAAGCCAAAGCGCGAGCCGAGGCGTTGGGCGCGAAGGTTTCCGGATCTGTCAGCAAGAAAACCGATATCCTGGTCGCGGGTCCCGGGGCCGGGTCAAAGGCGAAAAAGGCAGCGGAACTTGGGATCGAAACTTTGGACGAGGATGGCTGGCTTCAGCTGATAGAAGGCGCATGAGCGGACGGCCCGAACAGCTTTTCCCGCTATTTGCGGGGCTGGAAACGTTGGATGGCGTCGGCCCCAAGACCGCACAAGCCATGGCGCAGACCGGGGTGGAATCCCCGCGCGATGTTCTGTTCAGCCTGCCTTATGCCGTGGTGGATCGGCGCAGGCGGGATTCAATACAGGGGGTGGACCTGCCGGCCACTCTGACCGTGGAAGTGACAGTTGGCCCGCACAGACCGCCCCGCAGCAAGGGGGGTGCCTATCGCGTTCATGTCGAAGACAGTCAGGCCGATTTCCAGCTGGTCTTCTTCCACGCACGTGGTGAGTATCTGAAGAAAGTGTTGCCACAAGGATCACGCCGCGTGGTTTCCGGCAAGTTGGAACTGTTCGACGGTATGGCGCAGATGGTGCATCCGGACCACATGCTGCCCGTTGAACAAGCAGGAGATATCCCGGAATTCGAACCGGTTTACCACCTGACGCAAGGGCTGACGCAGAAAACAGCGTTCAAGGCCAGCCGCAGCGCATTGGCACGCGCACCCGAACTTGAGGAATGGATCGATCCGGCGCAGGTGTCGCAGCAAAACTGGCCGAACTGGTCCGCGGCCATTCACGCCGGTCACAATCCGCGCGGCGCGGATGATGTAGCGCCGTTTGCCCCTGCACGTCAGAGGTTGGCGTATGACGAGTTGTTTGCGCATCAGCTGACGCTCGCTCTGGCCCGGCAGCGAGAGCGCAAGTCGCGGGGGATCGTCAGCGTGGGAACCGGGGTACTGCAATCGAAAGTGCTGACAAGCCTTCCATATCGCCCGACTGGCGCACAAACGCGCGCCATTGATGAGATTTCAGCTGATATGGCGTCTGACGCCCGAATGAACCGGCTGTTACAGGGCGACGTCGGCGCCGGTAAGACGCTGGTGGCCTTCATGGCCCTTCTGATCGCCGTTGAGGCAGGCGGGCAGGGCGTGATGATGGCCCCGACCGAAATTCTGGCACGCCAGCATCTGGAAGGGTTGCGCCCACTGGCCGAGCAGGCCGGAGTGGTTCTGGAACTGCTTACCGGACGTGATAAGGGCGCGGAGCGGCGTGCCAAGATTGAGGCACTTAAACAAGGCGATATTCACATTCTGGTTGGCACACATGCAGTGTTTCAAAGTGATGTTGAATTCAAGGCGCTGAGATTGGCCATCGTCGACGAACAGCACCGGTTTGGCGTGCGGCAGAGAATGGAATTGTCGGAAAAAGGCAAGTGGGCCGATGTTCTGGTAATGACCGCCACCCCGATCCCACGCAGTCTTGCGCTGGCGCAATATGGCGACATGGATGTTTCGGTGCTGGATGAAAAGCCTCCGGGGCGAAAACCGATCAAAACGGCGATTGTCAACACACAGCGCATGGACGAAGTCATCGCCCACCTGCGGCGAGCGATTGATGAGGGGCGACAGTGTTACTGGGTGTGCCCTCTGGTCGACGAATCCGAAGTTTCGGACCTGACGGCGGCCGAGGAACGCTTCAAACGTTTGCGGGCCATTTTAGGCAAGGGAGTGGTGGGACTGGTTCACGGACAGATGCCACCCGCCGACAAAGACGCCGCGATGAGCGCGTTTCAGAACGGGCAAACAAAGGTCCTTGTTGCCACGACGGTGATCGAGGTCGGCGTGAACGTACCCAACGCAACGATCATGGTCATTGAACGGGCCGAGATCTTTGGGCTGGCGCAATTGCACCAGTTGCGGGGGCGCGTCGGGCGCGGGGATGCGGAATCCACTTGTTTGCTGATGTATCAACCACCGCTCAGCGAGGGGGGGCGTAAGCGGCTGGAGGTTCTGCGCGAGACAGAAGATGGCTTCCGAATCTCGGAAACTGACCTTGAGATGCGAGGCGCGGGCGATCTGATCGGGACTGCGCAATCCGGGTTGCCAAAATTCCATATCGCGGACCTGGAACGTCAGGCAGGATTGATGGCCGTCGCCCAATCCGATGCGCGGGCGCTGCTAACGACCGATCCCAAACTGACCTCCGACAGGGGACGGGCCGCACGCGTACTGTTGTGGTTGATGAAACAGGATCAGGCGATCCGTTTGATTTCAGTGGGTTAGCTATAATGTTCTCTAAAGTTCACAAATGTTCACAAAAAGTTCTTTACCTACACCAAAAAATATGAGAACAAAAGGTCAACAAAGGATTAAAGCTCTGACCGGAGGTGACCGTATGCTGACCCAGATCAAGACCGCTTTCAGCCGCGCGCAATCGACCATCCTGCAGGATGCCGTTGGCGTGTTGTCTTTGGTCGTGATGCTGATGGTGGCCCTTCACCTGCCGGTTGGTTTCTAAGCCTTTCTGCCTGCGATCTCGTGCCGAAAAATCCGCGCTGTCATCCCCATTTCAGTCAAGGGTGACCTGCCTGTCCCAAACCCCTTGAGGGGCCATGCCTCGGCCCCGCGCGGTACACCGGACCCCACGCGAGACACGCAATACCTGCCGCCGCCCTTTCGCCCGGAAAGCGCGGCGGCTTTTTTTACAATTGGCCGGTTTTGAAGATTTCCAACAGTGCGGACAGGACTGAGTTGGCAGCAACCGAGGCCAAAATCATCCCCATTACACGGCTGATGATCGCCGCGCCTGAATGGCCGATCAGCCGAATGATGGGCTCGGCCAATAGCATCAGTACAAACGCAACCAGCAATACAGAAAGCATGACAAGCGCTGTGATACCCTGATCAGCGATACTGTAACGGTGGTTGTCGGTCAGGATAACGATTGCCAGCATCGCGCCAGGGGATGCCAGTGAAGGCACGGCCAGCGGGAATATCGCCGGGTTCTGCTGGTGATACGCGTCTTCACGATCTTCTTCGGCTTGCCGTTGTTCGACCTCTTGTTTGCTTTCACCAAAGATCATCGTCAGGGCAAACAGAAACAGGATAATGCCGCCAGCGACCTGAAACGAATTAAGCCCGATATCCAGCGCTTCGATCAGCACCTGACCAAATACAAGGAAAAACAGCAATACGGCAGCACTTATCACGGCTGCTAACAGCGCTGTCCGCCGCCGGCCTGCCGCGTCCAATCCCGCAGTAACGGCGATGAAAACGGGAATTGTTCCAATCGGGTCGATAACGACCCAAAGCGTCACGAAATGCTCGAGCAAATTATTCAAACCCATCCCTCCTGAAATCTTGGCAGAGGGTAAACGGGTTTCCGCCAAATAGCTATAATCAGGCGCAGTTTGCCTGTTCAGCCTTCGCCATGGCCTCAGCCGTGGCATCCAGTACCAGCAGGATCGACGCATGGCGGTTCTTATAATCCCGAGCAGGCATCAGCACCTCAAGCCCGTCAAACGGTGCATCGGGTGCAGGACCGCCATTCTTGAGCATGGCCGCCAACTGATCACGCGCAGCTTCGACCTGCGCCCGCGACGTGCCAATTATTGCATCCCCAACGACCGAGGCAGACGCTTGCCCCAAAGCACAGGCCTTGACGTCCTGACCAAAGGCACTGATCTGACCGTCGCGAACCTTGATGTCGACAGTTACAGTCGATCCGCATAAAGGTGAGCGTTTCTTGACGGTTGCATCGGGATCTTCCAGTCGCTCAAGATGCGGAATATCCGCAGCCAGCGCCAGAATGCGCCCGGAATACAGCTTAATCAGGTCGTTCTCGCCGCTCATGGCTTTCCCTCGTCGTGTGTTACCCATACATAGTGGCCAGCCCACCGGATGCAAAAGGTTTTTCAGATGTCTGACCCAGTCGTGTTTGACCCCTCTAAATTGAGATTTAATGAGGCGGGTCTGATCCCGGCGATTGCGCAGGATGAAGCATCAGGCGAGGTTCTGATGATGGCCTGGATGAACGTGCAGGCGGTTGAAAAGACCCTCGAAACCGGGCGGGTAACCTATTGGTCGCGCTCGCGGCAGGCCTTCTGGATCAAGGGCGAAACCTCGGGCCATGTGCAGGAACTGGTGGATTTCCGGATTGATTGCGACCGGGATTGTCTATTGGTTCTGGTTCGTCAAACCGGTGCAGCCTGCCATACCAACCGGCGAACCTGTTTTTTTACCGCCGTTCGGGATGGGGTCGAGGCTGAACTGATGGCGCCAATGGAGTAGGGGTCAAAGCCCAACCATTCGGCGTATGTCGCTCGGGCTAGCCCCTTCGGCCCGGTATTTTGAGATCGCGCGGGCATCATCGCGTTTGGCCAGCCGTTTGCCTGCATCATCACGGATCAGGTCGTGGTGGAAATACTCGGGTGTCGGCAGGTTCAGTAACACCTGCAACAGAACGTGGATGCGGGTCGCGTCAAACAAGTCCCGTCCCCGTACCACCTGTGTAATACCCTGACCCGCGTCGTCAAGTACGACGGACAAATGATACGACGTCCCCATGTCACGGCGGGACAGAACAACATCACCTATGGTGGCAATCAACTCATCAGGCGAAAAGGTGACAATGCCGGTTTCGCCGCCCGGACCCGAACCCAGCTCAAGAAACTGATACCTGTCGGGGTTGCGGACCGCCTGACACGCCTTGACCACGTCCAATCGCAATGGGTCCTGAGTTGGACGAGGAAGTTCCGATAAATCTTTGCCAACAAACCTTTTTCGACAAGTCCCAGGGTAAACAAGCCCGTCGGGTCCAAGCATAGGTGCGCCTTCCTGCGGCGCACTGGTTGCAGCGGCGATATCTTTGCGATTACACGTGCATGGATACAAAAGACCCTGCGCCCATAGCTGATCCAGCGCCTTGTGGTAAAAGCCCAAACGATCCGATTGGCGCATCACGGGCTCCGGCCATGTCAGCCCCAACCATCTGAGGTCGTGGTAAATCTGATCCTCCCATAGCTGTCGCGAGCGGGATTGATCGATATCCTCAATTCGCAGCAGGAACCGGCCGCTTTCAGAAGCAGCCCGATCGCTGGCAACCAGCGCAGAATATGCGTGCCCAAGGTGAAGGGGGCCTGTTGGGGATGGCGCAAAGCGCGTTACGAGAGTCACGCTTTTTCTAATACATACACGTCAGAGTTAAGGTTGATACCGGGCAGGTGGGGGCCGTGTTCACGAAATAACAAACGTGCGGCCCCCATGTCGACCCAATCCGTCAGACGGCAGGTGAATTTATGGTCCGCCAACGCATGATCGTTCAGCGAAAAGCCAAGCAAACCACCCTTGGGCAACGCGTGCATCAACAAATCCAGTGTCTCGGGTGGGGCAGCACCTTTTCCGATCACTCCTATGGCAGTAATCATCGTGTACTCCCCACGCTTCAACGGCGCGGGCTTGGCGATATCGAATCCGGTCAGTGTTCGATAAACGCCCTTGCTGGCGGCTTCCTGAAGCATGTTCTCTGTTGGGTCCATCCCATCGATGACTTCAAAGCCAACAGCGCGCAGGGCAAGCCCCGACAACCCGGTGCCGCAGCCGTAGTCCAGAATTGGGGTCTGCGGCTTCGGTGCGAAAGACCACAAAGCCGCTGCTACACGGCCCGGCGTGGCGTAACCGTGCTCACCGACTTCCTTTTCATAGGTTGCAGCCCAGTTCTGATAGTGCGCTTCAGTCGCTTCAGGCGTGCCGAGGTTGTATGTGCTGTTCAGAAACGTGTCGTTCATTCCAGCATGCTAGGCCGAGTCCGCGTTACGCGTCCAGTCAGCAATGTTCCAACCAAGTACTCCATTCAGCTTTGGCCCGGTCGGTATAGGCCTTGTACCGGTCTTTACGACCCCGACGCCCGCCTTTCAGGCCATCCACGGGGCGAAACAGGCCGAAATTCACGTTCATCGGCTGAAAGGTCTTGGCCTCGGCACCACCCGTAATGTGGTGAATCAAAGCACCCATTGCGCTGTCTTGCGGAACAGCGGGCAGGTCACGCCCCAAAATCTGAGCAGCGGCAAACCGACCAGCCAGCAACCCCATCGCGGCGCTTTCTACATAGCCTTCCACACCCGTGATCTGTCCAGCAAACCGAATGTTGGGTTTGGATTTCAACCGCATTTGCGAATCCAGAAGCGTGGGAGAGTTGATGAACGTATTGCGGTGAATGCCGCCCAACCGGGCAAAGCTGGCATTCTCCAAGCCAGGGATCATACGGAACACGTCGGTCTGGGCGCCGTATTTCATCTTTGTCTGGAAACCCACGATGTTAAACAAGGTGCCCAATGCGTTATCGCGGCGCAACTGCACCACTGCATGTGGTTTCACGCCGGGCTCATGCGGGTTGGTCAGCCCGACCGGTTTCATCGGACCATGGCGCAGCGTTTCGCGACCGCGTTCGGCCATAACCTCGATGGGTAGACAGCCGTCGAAGTAACCTGCTGCCTCGCCTTCGTGAAATTCGGTTTTTTCTGCTGCCAGAAGCGCGTCTATGAAGGCCTCGTACTGATCCCGGTCCATCGGGCAGTTCAGATAGGCCGTCCGCTCTTCTTCAGTCTCGCCCTTGTCGTAGCGTGATTGCATCCACGCTTTGCTCATGTCGATGCTTTCGGCATAGACGATCGGTGCGATGGCGTCGAAAAAGGCAAGTGCGTCAGACCCTGTCTCGGCCTGGATGGACTGACCCAGCGCGGGCGACGTCAGGGGGCCGGTCGCAAAGATCCACTGGCCATCGCTGGGCAGGGTCGTCACTTCTTCGTCGGTTACCGTCACGCGTGGGTGGGCGCGAAGTTTTGTGGTCACACTTTCTGCAAACGGGTCACGGTCCACAGCCAGCGCGCCACCGGCTGGCAGGCGGTGTTCATCGGCTGTTGTCATGATCAACCCATTGGCGGCACGCATTTCCCAATGCAGCAGACCCACTGCGTTCTGCTCATCATCATCCGAGCGGAACGAGTTCGAGCACACCATTTCCGCCAGATTGCCGGTCTGATGTGCAAAGGTGCCGATGGTCGGACGCATTTCGTGAATCACAACATCCACGCCCATTTCAGCAGCTTGCCAGGCCGCCTCTGACCCGGCCATGCCGCCGCCTACAATATACAAAACTTGTGTCATGCGATGCCACATAGGGCAGACCACAATCGGGCGCAACTGAGGCAAAGCGGTTTCACGAATTTTATGGAAGGGGTCTTGGGGTCGCCGCTGCGGGATTGTCAGCGCTGGTGAGAGAGACCAGCTGGAGGGACCTTCCGCCCACGGCGACCCAAAAGTGTCCTGAGGCCTTGGCCTCGACCCAGCTTTGCCACAGTGTCGCCCTTTTGGAAAGTGCAAAATTCAAAACAGTGGCGAAAAATGTGCAAAACAATTGCATTATTGGGACCAATTTGGGGGACGTTTTTCGATAAAGGCTGAAATGCCTTCTTCTGTATCCCGGTACAGCATGTTCTGCGCCATTACGTCACCGGCATAGGCATAAGCCTGATCCAGCGGCATAAGAAGCTGTTGATAAAACGCCTCTTTACCGGTTTTGACAGCGGATCCCAGCTTGGAAGCAACCAGTTCTGCCAGCGCATTGGCTTCGTGTTCAAGACGCGTCTCGGGGACAACGCGGTTGACCAAACCCAAATTAGCCGCACGTTCGGCTGATATGAATTCACCAGTCGTCAGCATTTCAAATGCCTGCTTTCTGGGGATATTGCGGCTGAGGGCCACCATTGGTGTCGAGCAGAACAAACCGATATTGACGCCGTTCACCCCAAACCTTGTGCCTTCCGCGGCGACGGCCATGTCACAGGTGGCTACCAGCTGACACCCGGCGGCGGTTGCAATGCCGTGGACCTGTGCGATGACGGGCTGGGGTAGGGACTGGATCGACATCATCATTTTCGCGCAGCGCGAAAACAGGTCATTGAAATAAGCTTTGCCGCCATCTTCGGACTGGCGTCCGGCCGTCATCTGTTTCAGGTCGTGACCGGCGCAAAAAACCTTGCCCTGACCCGCCAGGATCACTGCCCGGATCGACGTGTCTTCACGCAACGTGTCCAGTTCAGCCTGAAGCGCCGACAGCATCTCGTCACTCAGCGCGTTCAGCCGCTCTGGGGCGTTCATTGTAAGCCGTGCAACAGCGCCGGTGTCGTTACGTTCCAGAATTGCCATCTTGCCCTCCGATCCCATGTTGGGCCAACTCTAGGTCGGTATGAGCAGGAGGGAAAGCATGGCTTTGGCAATGAACCGGGACGAACTGTCACAATACCTAAAGGAGGTTTTCCCGCAGGTGCATAAAGACTTTGTCGTCGAGGACCTGACCGAAGATACAATCACCATGCGCCTTGTTGTGAAGGATCAGCATCTGCGGCCGGGGGGTACGGTTTCGGGACCATCCATGTTTGGGCTGGCTGATGTTTGTGTATACGCGATGGTTCTGGCGCGAAAAGGGCGTCAATCCCTGGCGGTCACAACGAACAGTTCCCTGGATTTTCTACGCAAACCAGAAGGCAACACGGACATGATTGCTATATGTCGCCTGCTGAAACTGGGCCGGACTTTGGCCGTCGGTGACGTACTTATGTATTCCGATGGCGCGGAAGACCCTGTTGCCAGAGCGACGATGACCTATTCCCTGCCACCTGCAGGGTCCGCGGCCGCGAAATTCGGATAAAAAAGACCGGGGACAAGCCCCGGCCCAGGAAGAGGTCCCAATAATGGGACTGGGGATCAGTTAAATCTGCCAAAAATGGCGCTTTACCTCGCGGCGCGCATCATGGCGTGTCAGACCGACGTCTTTCAGCAAGCGGTCATCCAGATAACTAAGATTGACGCGGCTACGGCGACGACGCTCCCATTGAGTGACCGCTGCCGCAAACCGCACGGCCAGTGCAGCGGCCAGAGGCAGCCGGGGGCTGTCGGTCAGCAGCAGAAGGGCGGGGGTGTGCATTGTGCGTGTCATCTCGGAATTCCTTTCAATTGTATTGACACAAATCAGTTGTACTTGGTACACGTGACTGATACATTCGAAATTGTGTCAAAAGCAAAGGAAGAATTGTAATGGATACAATTTGGCCAGAGGCGCTACCGAAATCCAAAGGACCGAAATACACTCTGGTTGCTGACACAATTCGAAAAGCCATAGATAACAAATCTTTGGAAGTGGGCGTCAAACTTCCTCCGGTGCGCGAACTGGCGTATCGCCTGCAAATAACGCCTGGTACAGTCGCGCGCGCCTATACAATCCTGACAGATGAGGGGTTGTTACAAGCCGAAGTCGGGCGTGGTACATTTGTTGCGCCGCCAAAATCGCCCATTCTTGACGACGTTTGGGCGCGGCAACTGCATCTTCGGGACGACAAATACAATGCCAATGTAAGTCTGTTCAGCCCTAGGTTGGCAGATATGGGGCAGGTGTCCCTGATCCGTGAATGTCTGAAAAAAGTGTCGCAAGCCGATCCGGGTTTGTTTCTGAATTACCCGACGCGTGACGCGTACCAGCCCGTGCGACAGGCGGTTGTGGACTGGTTGTCAGACCTTCCGCTGGGCGCACTGACCCATGATGATATTGTGTTGACACATGGCGGCCAGAACGGGCTTTGCGTTGTGTTTCAGACGATCCTGCGCGGGCCCAAACCTGTCGTACTGGTCGAGGACCTGTCTTATGCCGGGTTCCGTCGCGCAGGCGAACTGATGCGCGCGGAAGTGGTCGGTGTGAAGATGGACAGATGGGGTGTCGATCCGGCAGCGTTAGAACATGTTCTGCGCCACACGACAGCGCAGGCCGTCTGCGTGTCGCCAGAAGTTCAAAACCCAACGGGCGCACACACACCGTTGGAGCGGAGGAAAGAGATCGTTGAGATTGCCCGTCGCTTTGATTTGCAGATCATTGAAGATGATTGCTATCGCATGGGCGATGCCCGAGAGCCCAGCTTTCGGGCACTGGCGCCTGAACGGGGATGGCATGTGTCATCAATCTCGAAGATTCTGACACCGGCATTGCGTGTGGGTTTTGCTATCGCCCCCAGAGAAAAAAGTGTGGATCTGCGCCGGTCCGCTGAATACGGATATTTCGGATTGGCCCAGCCCTTGGCGGAATTGACCCGCCTTCTGCTGTCCGATCCGCGTACGCGTCAGATCGCCAAGGATGTGCGCACGCGGATGGGGGATTATCTACGCGTTGCCGTCAATACCCTGGGTGGGTTTGATCTGAACTGGGCCCCGGACGTTCCCTTTGTCTGGCTGAGCCTTCCGTCTGGCTGGCGGTCGGCTGCATTCAGTCGCGCAGCCGAGCGGGAAGGGATACAACTCCGATCCGCCGACGAGTTCGCGCTGCGCGATGGACGCGCGCCGAACGCGGTACGTATTGCCATGAATGGTCATGTGTCACTGGAACGGTTCGAGGACGCGATGCAGCGCCTGCGTGTTCTATTGGACAATCCGCCTGAACAAATCAGCGTTTGAATATGGGGTAATATAATACCTATTTTCTAAGTATTTGGTTTTACATGCATAAATAAGACTAATGCCGCTTGACCTGCGTGCAGGCACCTCATAAAACCCGTCCATCGAATTCGGGCCGCTCCGCTGGGGCGGTCTTTCACATCAAACAGGACTATCCTGCCATGAAAACCTTTTCTGCAACACCTGCAGACATCGACAAGAAGTGGATCCTGATCGACGCTGAAGGCGTTGTTCTGGGCCGTCTTGCTTCGATCGTCGCCATGCGCCTGCGTGGCAAGCACAAAGCGTCGTTTACTCCGAACATGGACATGGGCGACAATGTCATCGTGATCAACGCTGACAAAATCCAGATGACCGGCAAGAAGCGCGAAGAAAACTTCTACTGGCACACTGGCCACCCGGGTGGCATCAAGTCGCGCACCAAACAGCAGATCCTGGATGGCGCACACCCCGAGCGTGTTGTCTTCCAGGCCGTCAAGCGTATGCTGCCAGGCAACCGCCTGTCGCGCCAGCAGATGACCAACCTGCGTATCTATGCCGGTGCCGAGCACCCGCACGAGGCCCAGGCCCCCGAAGTTCTGGACGTCAAGTCCATGAACAAGAAAAACACCCGGAGCTAATGACCGATGGTTGATCAGATCAATACTCTCGAAGAGCTGAGCGCCGTCGCAGGCGTTGAAACCGTGGCCGAAGAAGTCATCGTGCGTGAACCCGTACGTGACGAGCTGGGCCGCTCCTATGCCACTGGCAAGCGTAAAGACGCTGTTGCCCGCGTTTGGATCAAGCCGGGTTCCGGCAAGGTCACCGTAAACGGCAAAGATCAGGACGTCTATTTTGCACGCCCCGTTCTGCAGCTGATCCTGCGCCAGCCGTTCCAGGTTGCCGGCGTAGAAGGTGAATTCGACGTTGTTGCAACCGTCAAAGGCGGTGGCCTGACCGGTCAGGCCGGTGCGGTTAAGCACGGCATCTCGAAAGCGCTGCAACTCTATGATCCGAACCTGCGTGGCGCACTGAAAGCCGCTGGCTTCCTGACCCGCGACAGCCGCGTTGTGGAACGTAAGAAATTCGGTAAGCGCAAAGCCCGCCGTTCGTTCCAGTTCTCGAAGCGTTAATTCGCCGGGAATTCCCAAAAGAAAGGGCTCGCACTTGCGAGCCCTTTTGCTTTGCGCGGGTCAGGGATTCATTCTTCGTGAACGAGTTTCCACGCACCGTTTTCAACAACGTTGACGAACACAGTATCCGCGCCCTGATGGTCTTCAGGACCATAGGTTATGTGGTTGCCAACCAGATCGTCCTGATAATCCAGCGTTTCCATCGCTGCGATGAAACTGTCCTGCGTCAGATCAGGGCCTGCGGCCTCCAACGCCTTGACCATCATTTCAGCCGCCGAATAACCCAGCATGGCAAATCCGACCGGATCTTCGCCTGTGGCTGCCTTGTATTCCTCGATAAATGCGGCCGGGGCAGGTTGATCCGCGCGTGCCCAAAGATCCTGCCATGAGGCTGCCGCGTAGAATCCATCGGTCACGCCACCGGGCACCTGCGCCACGACCGTCAGGAAACTGGCCGAGGTGCCGAGAAATTTCATATCGGTCAGGCCCATTTTCTTAGCGGTGCCCACGACAGTGATCGCCTGCCGCACCCCAAGCGCCATGGTGACGATATCACAACCCTCTTCCTTGAGCTTGCTCAGCGATCCGACGAAATCTGTCTCATCCGGTTTATGGGTGGTTTCTGATCCAAAAGTGATCCCGGCTTCTTCGGCTCCGGCCTTGCTGCCTTCTAGAATTTCCTCACCAAAATCTGTCGGCAGGTACATGGTGCAGACCGTCTTTGAGCCAAACTCGCCAGCCAGATAGTTCACGCCAACGCGCGCCTGATCGAAATAGGTCGAGAAGGAGGTGAACTTGTTCCGCATGGGTTCCTGCAACATCTGACGCGCAGCTGTAAGAGGCGCTACGTTGGGAATGCCTTTGGGATCCAACAGCTTGAACCCTGCCATGTTCATCGGCGTGCCAAGCGATTGCAGCATGGCAAATACCTTGTCGCGATTGAGCAGTTTGTTATAGCCCTGCATCGCACGTGGCATCTGATAGCCGTTGTCTTCGACCACGTAACGAATTTTTCGCCCGTGCACGCCACCGGCTGCATTCACCCGATCAAAGACGACATTTGCACCTTTGGTTGCCGGAACACCCACTGCGGCGAATATCCCGCTCAGGTCGTTGACAGAACCAATGACAATCTCATCATCGGTCACGCCCTGTGTTTGCGCCCAACCAAGTGTTGCCGATGCTGTCAGCAGTGATGCAGCCGCCAGACTGTTGCGTAATTTCTTCATCTCTTTCCTCCCGTTAATCTTTTGGTCAAGTGTACATGTCTTCGATCAGATGCCCGTGTTTCTTTTCAACCAGTCCGCGTTTCAGCTTCATCGTCGCAGTCAGTTCGTCGTCTTCAGCGGTCAGCAGGACGTCGATCAGACGGAAATCCTTGATCTGTTCGACCCGCGCAAATTCTGCATTAACAGCGGCAATTTCCGAACTGATCAACTGCCTGATTTCCGGTGCCGCGCATAGCGAGGCAAAATTCGAGAAGGGGATTTTATGGCCCTGCGCGTATTTTTCGACATTTTCCTGATCAATCATGATCAGTGCCGTCAGAAATTTGCGCCTGTCCCCGATGATGATTGCGTCCGCGACATAATGACTGAACTTAAGGCGGCTTTCGATCTCGGCTGGGGTGATGTTCTTACCACCTGCGGTGATGATGATATCCTTCAGGCGGCCCGTGATGGTGACATAGCCATCCTTATCTATTGACCCCATATCCCCGGTACGCAGCCAGCCATCGGCGGTGAAGGTTTCTGCTGTCTTCGCGTTGTTGCGCCAGTATCCCTGAAAAATGTTCAGGCCCTTTAGTTGGATTTCGCCATCGTCCGAGATGCGAATGTCGCACCCTTCGACAACTTTGCCTATGGTTCCGATCTTATTGCTGTCTGTGGTGTTGAGCGTGGCGAGGCCCGAAGTTTCGGTCATCCCGAACCCTTCCACCAACGGCACGCCGATGGACCAGTACCATTTTAGCAGATCGGTCGAGATTGGCGCGGCGCCTGTTCCGCCTCGTCGCAGTTTGTCCAGACCCAGCATTCGGCGCAGGTTTTTCAAAACCAGCTGATCCCAGAACCAGAATCTGGTGGCGACGCCGGTTGGAACTGGTTGGCCTGCGCTCAGATATCCGGCACGGCGCGCACCAGTTTTTAATGCCAGGCCGAATGCCAGCCGCCCCAAAGGCGTGGCTTCCTGTGTCAGGATCTGGACGTGTGAGTATATCTTTTCCCAAACCCTTGGCACCGCTGTGAAGGTTGAGGGCGAAACCTCCTGAAGGTTTGCGAAAACAGTTTCAGGGCTTTCGGCAAAATTGACAGTGCAGCGGGCCGCCAAGGGGAAATAGACCGAAACATCGCGTTCCAGAATGTGACACAGAGGCAGGAAACACAGCTGTTCATCGCTGGGCAGCGCTGGCAGCACCCGTGCAGCGGATTCGATGGCGGCCAGGATGTTTTCATGGCTAAGCATTGCGCCTTTCGGCTGACCGGTTGTACCCGACGTATAGACCAGCAAGGCAATGTCCTGCGGTTTGGCCAATGCGATTTCCGCTTCAAAGCGCCCGGGCTCGGCCAGTTCCGCCTCTTGGCCCAAGGCGAACAACTCGTCGATCATCATGCAGCGCGGATGGTTCAGGTCATGCAGCCCTTCGTCCTCTAGGATGATCACCCTGATCAGATCAGGAACCTCGGCCTCAATTCCCAGAAACCTGTCCAGATGCTCTTCATCCTCGACAATCAGAAACCTGCTGCCGCTGTCGTTGATCAGATACTGCAACTGACTGGCGGAATCCGTGGTATAGACGCCGGAAGCTATACCGCCAACGCCCTGAATGCCCATGTCGAGCCATGCCCATTCCTTGCGGTCCTCGGACAAGATTGAGACCACATCGCCGCGTTCCAGTCCCAGCTTGCGCAAGGCCAGCCCGATCCATTTGGCATGCTGCCAGTAATCGGCCCAGGAATAGGATTTCCAGATACCCAGGTCTTTTTCGCGATGCGCCGTTCGGCTGCCCAGTTCAGCACATCGGCTTTGGAACAACTCTGCAATGGTGATGCAGCCATCAACGCGTACCGGGCGCTGCCCTGCCGTTGCGTTGAACTGAACGCCGTTTATCATGACCTGAGGGGGTAGGGGCGTGGCGTCCATCCGTCTTACCTCCACGTCTTTTTCCGCTTCCAGCGGCGGCTTTCGCGCGCGCCTTCTTCCTGTTTTCCAAGATAAAAGCTCTGAATATCCTCGGATTGCAAAAGCGCATCCGCGGCCCCGTCCATGACGATGCGACCCACCTCCATGACATAGCCGTGATGCGCCAGTTCCAACGCCGCATTGGCATTCTGTTCAACCAGCAACATCGTCATGTTCTGTTCTTCGTTCAGACGTTTGAGAATGCCGAAGATCTCTTGCACCAGCAGAGGGGACAGGCCCAGAGACGGTTCATCCAGCAACATGATACGAGGCCGGGCCATCAATCCGCGCCCTATGGCCAGCATCTGTTGCTGTCCGCCCGAAAGGGTTCCGGCCTCTTGCGACCGACGGTTTTTCAGAACCGGAAAATAACGGAAGACCAGCTCACGATCCTGTTCGATCTGGTCTTTGTCTTTGCGGGTGTAGGCGCCGAGGCTTAGGTTTTCATCAACCGTCAGCAGTGGAAAAACTTCGCGCCCTTCCGGGATGTGAACCAACCCGCGCTGGACAACCTTGTGCGGTTCCCAGCCCTGAATGTCGCCGCCATCAAAGGTGATTGTTCCCTTTTCCGGGTCCATCACGCCAGAGATGGTTTTCATCAATGTGGTCTTGCCCGCGCCGTTTGCGCCAAGGATCGACACGATTTTCCCTTCGTGAACATCCAGCGAAACGCCCCGAATGGCCATGATTGGGCCATAAAAACTTTCGATATTGCGGACTTGCAAGATCGGGGCGTTCATGAGGCTTTCCCCAGATATGCCTCGATCACGGCTGGATGCGATTGCACGTCTGCCGGAGACCCGAGGGCCAGCTTTGCCCCATCTGCCATGGCCAGGACCCGGTCGGACACGCCCGATACCAATCCCATGTCGTGTTCGACCATCAGTACGGTAATTCCCATTTGCCGCCGGATATCGTCGATCCACCAGCGCATATCGGTCGTCTCTTCCACCGACAGTCCCGAGGCTGGTTCATCCATCAACAGCAGCTTGGGATCGGTCGCCAGGGCACGTGCCACTTCGACCACTTTGCGTACGCCATAAGGCAGCCCTGAAATCATCTTGTCGCGATAGGCCTGCAGGTCGAGGAAATCGATGATCTGTTCGACTTTTTCCCGGCTCTCCAACTCTTGCCGTCGGACCGCAGGGGTGAACAAAAGTTCTGAAATCAAGTTCGTTGTCCGATGCCTGTGTCTTCCGACCAGTAGATTTTGCAGGACAGTTGCGTGTTCGAACAGCTCGATATTCTGGAAGGTTCGCGCCACCCCAAAGGCAGCCACGCCAGACGGTTTAACCTGAAGCAGATCGTGACCATCAAACCGGATCGACCCTGAAAACGGTTCGTAAAAGCGCGAGATCAGATTGAAGACCGTCGATTTGCCCGCGCCATTCGGCCCGACTATGGCAAAGACTTCGCCCTGCTGAACCTCGAAGGACAAGTTGTCCACGGCTGTCAGACCACCAAATTTCAGGGTAACGTTTTCAAATTCCAGCAAGCTCATCTCAGACGCTCCGTCTTGAGATAGGATTTCTGCCGTTTGAACATGTCCTTGCGATAGAAAGGAAACAGTTCGAACCAGGTGCGGATTTTCAGCCAACGGCCATAGATGCCCATGGGTTCGAAAAGGATGAATGCAATCAGGATCATGCCAAAGATGCCGAACTCCAGCCCCGGAATGGCAACGGTGTTTCCGCCGATGATCGCGCCGACATATTCCTTTGAAATCGATAGAAACTGCGGCAAAAATCCGATAACAATCGCGCCCAGAAACGCGCCATGAATCGAGCCCAGCCCGCCTATAACGATCATCATCAGCAATTGGATCGAGATCAGGACGCTGAAGGTTTCGTTGTTAAACGCACCAGCAAACAGCCCCATCAACGCGCCGGCCCAACCTGTAACCGCACAGGACAGGGCAAACGAAATCATCTTTGTTCGCGCGATATCGATACCCATTGCCTGTGCCGAAACCTCGGAGTCGCGCACGGCGATGAAGCTGCGACCCAATGGGGCCCGCAGCAGGTTTATATATCCCAACGTGACCAGAACGGTGACGAACAGAACCAGCCAGTAAAAAAGATCAGGCGTCCCCCAGCGGTCAACCGTAAGGCCAAAGATCTCGACCCCGCCGATATATTTACCAGCGACACCACCAGTGATCGGCTCGGACAGAACGATGATGTCATCCATCAGGATGGACAGCGCCATGGTAAAGATCGCCAGGTAGATACCGTGAAGCCGCAGCGCAGGGACTGCGACGGTCACACCCGCGATCCCGGTCAGAATTCCGGCCAGCGGAAACGCAACCAGAAAAGGAACGCCTGCCTCAATCAGGGCCACGTTGGCGTAACAGCCAAAGGCCAGAAAGGCCGCATGGCCCAGGCTGACTTGCCCTGTATGTCCGGTCAGGATCATCAGACCCAGACCGGCGATGGCCCAGATCAGAACGTTTGTCAGTTCACCCAGATAGAAATCGTCCAGTGCGAAAGGCGCGGCCGCGACGACAAACAGTAGAAGCAGATAAAGGCGCAGCTGGAACCCGTCTTTCCAGGGGCGGATATCCTGCATGTAGTCGGTTTTGAAAACGATCCGCATGGCTCAGACCTTCTTGACCCGGACCTGACTGAACAGCCCGTTTGGTCGGAAGATCAGGACGGCAAGCAGCAAAGCGTATGGCGCGACCTGGCTGTAACCTGCCGCAATGTACCGGCTGGCGAAGGGTTCGATAATGCCGACAATCAGCCCTCCGGCCAATGCACCCGGCAAACTGCCGAATCCGCCGATAACGGCGGCGGCAAACGCCTTGATGCCCAGCAGTCCGGTTGTCGGATCCACAGCGCCTTTTGCAGCAAAGAGAATTCCGGCAATTCCTGCAACGCCTCCGGCCAAAGCCCAGACCCATCCCTGAACACGCCTGACGGGAATGCCCATGTAATAAGCTGCCAGCTGGTTTTGCGAGGCACCCTGCATCGCCAGACCCAGCTTGGTGCGGCTGAAGAAAACATAGAGTGCCCATGTCAGCAGCACCGTAACAACGATTATCGCGACATCCTCCATCCCCAGTACAAGACCGCCCATTCGCACTTCTTTGCCCGCAAGCGGGTTTTGCAGCGTTTGCGGCTCGTGCCCCCAGATCAGACCGGCAACGAAACGGATCACAAAGCCCAAAGCAATGGTCAGTATGACAACGGCGGTCTGGCTTTCACCGAACAAGCGGCGAATGATCAGGCGATCCAGAAGAAAACCGAGCGCGCCCATTATTCCCAATGAAACAGGCAGAGCGAGCCAGAACGGCAACCCCATGTATTCGGTATTTGTCAGGCCGATGGTCACAAATGCGCCCAGCATCATGAAATCGCCCTGCGCAAAGTTCACCGCTTCGGTAGCCTTGTAGATCAGTACAAAGCCAAGCGCGATCAGGCCGTAGACACACCCGTTCGCCAGCCCGCTAATCAGCAGCTGCGCGTTATCCACACTGTCCTCCCTCCACCGGTTTTCCAGCGTCTTCGTCCGCCCGCGTGTATCCTCCGGTAACGCAGGTGAGTTCTACTATGGGGTGATAATCACCTTTCCGTCACTCTTTTTCAGCGCATCGGCAAGATTCGACACAAGATTTTCGAGAGTAAGGTGTTCGGAAACATCCGTTTTCCAGCGACCATCGGCAAAGCGGGCCTGAACTTCGGCCACAACCCGCATCTGGTCAGCGGGCGGTGTCGACATCATCCATTGCGTCAGCCAGAAACCTTCGATCCGTTTGCCCATGAAAATCAGCTGGCCGGTCTGGGAAAGCGTTGGCGCTTCGGTCGAAAGTTTGCCGTAGCTGACCCAGCGCGCCCGGTTGGGCATGGCGCAGAACAGTTTCTCGGACAGTTGATCCGTCACCGCATCAAGGAAGACCCGAGGCTTCAGCGTGGCGCTTATCGCGGCAAACTTCTCGCCGATTTCAGGATCGGACGTCACAAGCACTTCGGCTGCTCCAAGACTTTTCAGCATTTCGACTGTCTCGGCCCGGCGCACCAGCGCGATGGGTTTCAACCCCAGATCACGCCCGAGGCTGCACATCAGTTTTCCCAACTGGCTGGACGCAGCGGATATCACAAATGCATCGCCGTCTTCCCTTGCCATGTCCACCATCGCCATCGCGGTAAGCGGGTTGACGATTTGCGCGGCCCCGTCATCATCTGAAATATCCGGACGCAAGGGGATGCACATTTGCATCTGCGTCACGACGTATTCCGCCCAAGCACCGGATCCAGCGGCCACGAAAGCGACACGCAGCCCCTTCAGCGCCTCGGCACCTTTTCCGGTTGCAACGATGTCGCCACAGCCTTCGAATCCGGCCGCGGCACCTTTGACGCGCGGCTGGCCATATTCACCCTTGATAAAGTGGAGGTCGGACGGATTGACCGACGACGCGCGCAGGCGGATCAAAACCTGACCGGGGCCGGGATTGGGAGCGGGCAGTTCCGCTGCTTCAAGCCAATCAGCCGCATCCTCGATGACTGGTCCGGTCGAAGTGTCCGAGTACCCGCCGTGTTTCAGGATAGCAGCTTTCATTATTTTGGGCAGGTCAGTCATGGGATCATCCTCTAGATGGCGTGTTCAAAGCGCACACCTGTCTAAACAGGAAACTGCCGACTGGTGACATTGAGCGCGGATATCGTGTCGGAGCAGCCAATCAAATGCCGCACACTGGGTCAATTCAGAGAAACGATAACGTAAGGGCACGCCCGAAAAATAGGCGTGAGGGGTAGGGGCCGGGAACGGGCTACCGACCCCTTCTTTGTTATTGCTGCGTCAACAGCGCGGTCAGTTCCTGAATCTTCAAGGCGATGGTTTCAGGCGACTTTTTAATGTCATTTACGATCTTGATCGCCTGTTCTTTCAGATCCGTGGCCAATGTGCTGTCCTGAATCGAGGTCATGATGCCTTGATAGTCGAAATTGGTGGGATCCAGCTTGCCTTCCTGAATCCAGGAGTTCAGCAATTCCTGTCCCTGACCCGCCAGCGCCGCCACCTGATCACCGGCTTGCTGTGCTGCCTCGGATGCTTGTTCCGCGACAGAAGAAGCCGCCTCGCTGGCTTGATCGGCAACCGACGACGCGGCTTCCTGAGCCTGTTCGGTCAAGGATGAAGCTGCCTCGCTGGCCTGTTCTGTTGCGTCTTCAAGCGCGTCAGTCGCAGCTTCCTGAGGCGTTGCCGCGGCATCAGCCACTGCATCGCCCGCCTCCTGCGTTGCGGATTGCACTTGTTCAGCCGGGGTTTGTTCGGACTGGTTGAGATAGTAGTAACCACCAACACCGACAGCGGCGATGATGAGGAGGATGAGAATACGCGACATGTGTGTCTCCTTTGGAAAATGTGTCGCCGGGATGCGTTAAATGTAGCGGATATACAAAGGGGAATTCCTGTGAATTCTCAGCAGAATAGAGGTTTGAGCCGGGCTACGCTGATTGCACTCGAATTCACGGCAAGAACACGCCGGGTGACCTAAGCCACTACAGTTTCTGACAACGGACCACTTGCAATTTGTTGAGAACCCAAATCACACCGGAAGACGTTTTCTAACGGCTTTCGATATTGGAATTGTGGCGGAGAGACAGGGATTCGAACCCTGGGTGGGCTTGCACCCACAACGGTTTTCGAGACCGCCCCGTTCGACCACTCCGGCACCTCTCCGCGGGGGTCTGTGAGGGGGGGATTTAGTCAGGAACGAACGGGGGTGCAAGCAGAAAATTCCGGAAATCGTGAATGCCGGGATTTTCCGTTGCCTGCCAGCGTAAAACACCTACTCTGATTGCTATGACACAGTTTGCACACCGCATCGCCATTTGGTTTCTCGCCCCGTTTCTGGCACTTGTTCTGGTTCCTCTGGAGCTTTCCGCAGCGAACCGAGATCGGATCGAGGCCTTTCTGACCACAACCGGGTTTGACGTGGCTCTTGAAAGCATCGCCCTGAGCTCACGATCCGCGCCGCAGATGTTGGGTGTTGACCCAGAGGGGTTCGGCTCGGACTGGACCCGTTTGACGGACGAGGTTTTTGAAGTCGATGCAATGCACGACACCGCTGTTTCCATTCTGGAGCAGACCCTAAGCGACGAGGCCCTGGCACACGCTGTCGAGTTTTACGCGTCTGATCTGGGGCAACGTCTCGTCGAGGCCGAGAATGCCTCACACATGCAAGAAGACGATGACGTCAAGCAATTGGCAGGTCAAAGGATTATCTCTGACCTGATCAAGAGCGGATCGAAACGGGTCGAAAGTTTTAAACGCATGAACAACGCGATTGATTCCACAGGCACGGCACTGCGTGCCTTGCAGGAAATTCAGGTGCGTTTCCTTCTGGCGGCCAGCGCATCGGGGGTCATCGAGCTGCAGTTGGGCGGGGATGAACTGCGCGAATTGATGAAGCAAAATGAACCGGCAATGCGCCAGTCGCTGCAACTGTCTAATCTGGCCGGTGCGGCTTACACCTATCAAGGTTTTTCCGACGCTGATGTGGATACATATGTTGACGCGCTGGAACAGCCGCTGATGCAGGAAGTCTACGAGCTGTTGAACGCCATCCAATATGAGATCATGGCCATGAGGTTCGAGGTTCTTGCCGCACGGATGGCCGAATTGCACCCGGCACAGGACATTTGATGCAGCGCGTAGTTCTGGCATTTGTGGTCGCTCTGAGTTGGGCACTGCCGCTGTATGCCGATGGAAAAGTCGACCGACTGGCAAAAGCCATGCGTCTGACGCAGGTGATGGAAATCCTTGTTCAAGAGGGGCAGGGCCATCGCGAGACTCTTGATGATACCTTTTTGGACAACAAGGGCGGCGCTTATTTCGAGGCGCAGGTCAATCGTATCTACGATCCCCTTTGGATGCGGAAACATTTGACGGACGCCTTCGTGGCGGGCATGTCCGATGTTCAGCTTGATCAGGCCATCTTGTTTTTTGAAAGCGATCTTGGCCAGACCATCGTAACGCTGGAGAATTCGGCCCGGCGCGCCATGTCGGATCAGGCAATCGAAGACATGGCCCGAGAAGCCTATAAATCCGCAGAACGCAGCACCGCTCAGTTCGCTTTGGTCAAGGAATATATCGAGGCAAATAACCTGATTGAAAAGAATGTTCAGGGGGCATTGACGTCAGACTACAGCTTCTTTCGGGGTCTTGATGTTGATGCGCGGACCGACGATCAGGAACTGCTGGCCGAGCTTTTGTTGCAGAAGGACAGTCGGAGCGAGGACACCGAAGAGTGGCTTTTCTCGTTTCTTCTTATGGCCTACCGCCCGTTGGACGAGGCTCAGATGCGCGAAAATATCGCGTTTTCAAGAACCGAAACGGGACGGGCCCTGAATGACGCCGTGTTTGACGGCTTTGACCGCATGTTCAATGATATTTCCTATCGCCTGGGGCAGGCGGTTGCACAGGCGCTGAGGGCGTCCGATCTTTAACGCCGCTTTGGTGTTGACTTTTACCTGCATTCTATGGATAAGCGCGCATCCCGGCCGGTTTTCCGCGCCGGGTATCGTTATTATATGGCCTGCATGACATTGTCAGGGGTCATTCACACAGCCCGAAAAGGGCGCGCTGTTCGAGGTGGCTTTCAAGTTTCTTGGGGCCAAAACACCCGCAAAGGGGACCACAGAACGCGGGTTAGAAAAGGAAAGACGCATGTTTGCGGTCCTCAAGACTGGCGGCAAGCAGTACAAGGTTCAGGCGGGCGATATCCTCCGCGTTGAAAAGCTGGCTGCCGACGCAGGTGAAAAAGTTCAATTCAACGATGTTCTGATGCTGGGCGGTGACGCTCCGGTTGTTGGCGCACCTTTCGTTGCAGGCGCAGGCGTTCAGGCCGAAGTGATCGAACAGATCAAAGGTGACAAGGTCATCAAGTTCGTCAAGCGCCGTCGTAAGCACAGCTCGAAGCGTACCGTTGGCCACCGTCAGAAACTGACACTGGTCAAAATCACCGACATTCTGGCGTCGGGCGCTGACAAATCGGGCATCAAAGCTGCAACCGGTTCAGCTCCGGCTGGCGAAGCGGTAACTGCTGCAAAGCCTGCCAAGAAAGCAGTAGCCAAGGCTGAAGCACCCGCTGCTGCCGCTGCTGACGATCTGACCCAACTGAACGGTGTCGGCCCTGCCGCCGCCAAGAAGCTGGTTGAGGCCGGTATCGCGAGCTTTGCCGCTCTGGCCGTCTTGTCGGATGAGCAGATTGCTGCTATCGAAACGGTCAAAGTGAAACCCGAATGGGTTGAGCAAGCCAAAGAATTGGCTAAAGGCTAAGGAGAGAGAGAATGGCACATAAAAAAGCTGGCGGTTCCTCCCGTAACGGTCGCGACTCAGCTGGTCGTCGCCTTGGCGTAAAACTGTATGGTGGCCAGGCCGCTATCGCAGGCAACATCATCGTGCGTCAGCGCGGCACCAAGTTCTGGCCGGGCGAAGGCGTAGGCATTGGCAAAGATCACACCATCTTTGCAACTGTCGATGGCGCCGTGAAGTTCCACAAGGGACTTAAAAACCGCACCTTTATTTCGGTCCTGCCAGTGGCGGAGGCCGCAGAGTAAGCCGAGACCCAGAAGGTTTAAGAAAATTCATGGGGGACCGGCACAAAGTGCCGGTCCCCTTTCTCGTTTTAACGCAGTCGTGATCGAAAGAACCAATGACAGTCGCAACCACCAGTTTCCTGATATTTGCCGCCTCTCAGGTCGGCACGCCAGGGCCGGCCAACATGGTCCTGCTGGGAACTGGTGCGCGCTATGGGTTTCGCGCCGCATTGCCTTTTGTGGCCGGTGTCGTGCTTGGCAAGCAGCTGATTATCTGGCCCGTAGGCTTTGGCCTGCTGCAACTGGCGGAACAGGTTCCGACAGTCTTCGCGGCGCTGAAGTATGCTTCGGCTGCATATATTTGCTGGCTGGCGTGGAAGATCGCGAATTTGCGATTGTCGCGCGAAAATGCGGTCGGTGATGTTCCGGGATTCTGGGCGGGGTTGATCGTGCATCCGCTGAACCCAAAAGCCTGGGCCATGATTGTTGCGGGTTTTACCGGCTTTGTCGCGGCGGGGACGTCCAGCTTTGATGCAACGCTCACGATCGCTCTTAGTTTGTTGATCTGCCAGATCGTTTTGCACCCGATTTGGACTTTTGCCGGGGATAGAATCGCGCATGCGGTTGAAGGTCGCCCGGCGGAAAAATATCTGATGTGGACGTTGGCGGGTCTTACGGTCGCGTCCGTACTATTCGTGTTGTTCGGAGGAGGAACACACCAATGAAGCTTGAGACAATAATTAATCAGCCGGTCATTGAAACCGAGCGGTTCGATCTGCGCCCCCTGCGCCGGTCGGACATGGGCCTTATCGAGCATTATGCAGGTGATGAGCGCGTGGCGCGGATGACCACCAGTATTGCACATCCACTGGCCCCCGGATCGATCGAAGCCTTTGTAACCCGTTCGATGGCCGACAACCGGGATGAAGACGTCTGGGTCATGGATGCCACCAAGGACGGAGGTCCGGAACTGATCGGTGTGATTTCGCTGAAACGACTTGACCGGAATCAGTCCGAAGTCGGCTATTGGGTCGCGCCGATCTATTGGAACACGGGCATTGCCTCGATGGCTGTCGAAGCACTTGTTAACGCCAACCCGCTGGAGAACGCGACGATGTTCGCCAGTGTGTTTCAGGATAATCCGGCCTCGGCCCGGGTCCTGACCCATTGTGGGTTCCAGTATCTGGGCGATGCGGAAAGCTATTCGGTGGCACGCGATGCGAATGTGCCCACCTGGACATACAGTAAAAAACTCTGACTTGTGGCCGATGGGGCCTTTGCAGTAGGGGACACACATGAAATTTCTCGATCTCGCAAAGGTCTACATCCGGTCCGGGGCCGGCGGTAGCGGCTGCGTCAGCTTCAGACGCGAAAAGTTTATAGAATACGGCGGCCCCGATGGCGGGGACGGCGGCAAAGGCGGGTCTGTCTGGGCCGAAGTTGTGGATGGGCTAAACACCCTAATCGACTTCCGCTATCAGCAGCACTTCTTCGCCAAAAACGGGCAACCGGGCCGGGGGCAGCAACGCACCGGCAAGGATGGGGACGATATCGTTCTGCGTGTGCCGGTTGGCACTGAAATCCTGGACGAAGACGAAGAAACCGTCATCTGCGACCTGACCGAAGTCGGGCGACGTGTTCTGCTGGCCAAGGGCGGCAATGGCGGGTTTGGCAACCTGCATTTCAAATCTGCCACAAATCAGGCCCCGCGCCGCGCCAATTCGGGGCAGACGGGGATTGACCGCACAATCTGGCTGCGGCTCAAGCTGATCGCCGATGTGGGTCTTTTGGGTATGCCGAATGCGGGCAAGTCGACCTTTCTGGCGGCCACGTCGAATGCGCGGCCCAAGATTGCCGATTATCCGTTTACCACGCTGCATCCCAATTTGGGCGTTGTGGGCGTGGACAACGTCGAATTTGTTGTGGCCGATATCCCCGGCCTGATCGAAGGAGCTCATGAAGGCCGTGGCATTGGTGACCGTTTTCTGGGCCACGTGGAACGCTGTGCCGTGTTGTTGCATCTGGTCGATGGCACCTCAGAGACGGTCGCCGATGATTACCGCACGATCATTCACGAGCTGGAAGCCTATGGCGGCGAGCTGGCTGAAAAGCCCCGGATCACTGTTCTGAACAAGATCGACGCGCTGGATGACGAAGAACGTGCCCATGCTGTCGCAGAGCTTGAGGAGGCCGTGGGCGGCCCCGTCATGACGATGTCCGGTGTGGCGCATCTGGGTGTAACCGAAGTTCTGCGGGCGCTGCGCAGCCAGATCGACGACAACCGTGTGCGTCAGAAACCCGCTGAGGAGGTACAACCTTGGCAACCCTGACCTCGGCACGCCGTCTGGTGGTAAAAATCGGGTCGGCTTTGCTGGTTGATCGCGACACTGGCCTGCTGCGGTCTGACTGGCTGCTGTCGTTGGCGCAGGATGTTTCCTGGCTCAAGGGGCAGGGGAAAGATGTAATCCTTGTTTCGTCCGGTTCGATTGCACTGGGTCGCGGCGTTCTGGGCCTGCCGATGGCGGCACTGCCCTTGGAACAGTCACAGGCTGCTGCTGCGGTTGGGCAAATCCGGCTTGCACGCGCTTATGAAGAAGCGTTGGCACCCCATGGGATCACCACGGCGCAGGTTCTGGTGACGCTTGAAGACAGCGAAGATCGCCGCAGGTATCTGAACTCACGCGCAACCTTGGAAACTCTGCTTGGGTTGGGCGTCGTTCCGATCGTCAATGAAAACGACACGGTCGCAACGGACGAAATCCGGTATGGCGACAATGACCGCCTTGCCGCGCAAATCGCCGTAACAGTAGGCGCCGACCAACTGATTCTGCTGTCGGATGTGGATGGTTTCTATTCCGGTAATCCAAAAGAAGATTCTTCGGCGACGCGCTTTGAAACAATCGACAGGATCACACCCGAGATTGAAGCCATGGCTGGTGATGCGGGATCGGGCTTGTCCAAAGGCGGGATGAAGACAAAGCTGTTGGCGGCCAAGATGGCAACCGCTGGTGGTTGCGCCATGGCAATTACTGAAGGGTCGGTTCTGAACCCTCTGAAAACGCTCGAAAACGGTGCCAATTCCACATGGTTTACCGCGACATTGGATCCACACGCAGCCCGCAAACGCTGGATTTCGGCAATGAAACCTCGGGGTGAGATTACAATAGACGAGGGGGCGGCCAAGGCACTGGCCAATGGCAAAAGCCTGCTACCTGCCGGGATTGTGGAAGTGACCGGAGATTTCGGTCGTGGCGATCCTGTCGCCATCCTTGATCTGGAATCCCGCCGTCTGGCTCAGGGGATCAGCCGGTATACGGCGCAGGAAGCCGATGCGATCAAGGGGCGTAAGTCCTCGGAAATCGAGGCGACGCTGGGCTATCCCGGCCGCGCAGCCCTCATCCACCGGGACGACCTGGCCCTTTAACTTTCAATAAGATGATCTGAAAGGCACGCGATATGAAAGACTTCGACAGCATTCCTGCTCTGATGGAAGATCTTGGGAAACGTGCCAAAGCCGCTTCGCGTGAACTGGCTTTCGCAACAGCTGAACGAAAGCACGCATCGCTGATTGCAGCCGCAGATGCGGTTTGGGCCAATCGGGAACGGATCATCGAAGCCAATCAAAAAGATCTGGAATTCGGCCGCGACAAGGGTCTGAGCCCCGCAATGATGGATCGCCTGATGCTGGATGAGGCGCGTATTCAGGGCATGGTGGACGGGCTGAGAACCGTCGCGGATCAGGCCGACCCGGTGGGTGAGGTTCTGTCAGAATGGAATATGCCCACGGGCCTTAACATCCAACGCGTCCGGACACCGTTGGGGGTTATCGGCGTGATCTATGAAAGCCGACCCAACGTGACTGCGGATGCCGGGGCGCTGTGTTTGAAATCGGGCAATGCGGTAATTCTGCGCGGCGGATCCGAGAGCTTTCATTCCTCAGCCGCGATCCATGCCTGTCTGGTCGAAGGGCTGAAGGCCGCGAACCTGCCCGAAGACGCCATCCAACTGGTGCCCACACGCGACCGCGCTGCAGTGCACGAGTTGCTGACGCTGACCGACTATGTCGACGTCATCGTTCCACGCGGTGGCAAGGGACTGGTGGGCCTTGTACAACGAGAAGCCCGTGTGCCGGTCTTTGCTCATCTCGAAGGCATCGTGCACATTTATGTCGACAAGGCTGCTGATCCGCAGAAAACGCTGGAAGTGGTACTGAATGCCAAGACCCGCCGCACTGGTATTTGCGGAGCCGCTGAATGCTTGCTGGTTCATCAGGATATCGCCGACACACTGGGGCGTGACGTCGTTGCGGCACTGGTCCAGTCAGGCGTCGAGGTTCACGCCGACGGTGTTCTCGCTGGAGAGAGTACAGTTGCTGCTACGGCGGATGACTGGGGAAAAGAGTTCCTCGACAGCGTGATCGCTGCGAAGCCCGTTGCCGATATCGACGCTGCGATTGCCCATATTCAGCAATACGGCTCGAACCACACTGATTGCATCATGACCGAGGATGACGCAGCAGCAGCCCGTTTCTTTGAGCGTCTCGACAGCGCAATCCTGATGCATAATGCCTCGACCCAGTTTGCGGATGGCGGTGAATTTGGCATGGGGGCAGAAATCGGAATCGCGACGGGCAAGATGCACGCGCGCGGGCCGGTCGGGGCGGCGCAATTGACCAGTTTCAAATATCTCGTACGCGGGAACGGAACGATCCGGGCTTAAAACCGAAGTGACACGCGGGTTGCCGAGGTTTCAACGGCAATCCGCCGACCCATCGCAGCTGCCGTTTCAGGCAGCAACGCGAACTGAACGTGCGCGGGCGTGATCTTGGTGGGAAACCGACCTGTCACAACGTTCTTCCAAAGATCACTATCGACATTCAACCGGTCTGCAACCCCGGTCACAATCCAATTGTTGCCCTGATTGACGATTTCGACCGCGCCGCCCAGCGGCATGGCACTTTCGCAGCACATAAGCGCCAGAAAGGCCAGTTTGACCTGATTACGCGGCACTGGCCCGGTCAGGTTCCAGTTGACCCGTATCCGCCCGGCACGCTCGATATCTTTCAGCAGTTCGGTTACTTCGGTCCGACCAAGCGGCTGATCACTGGCCGAGCCAAAGGCAACGCGGAAAAAGCGAATACGTGCCCCGGCGCTTTCGACACTGCCCGAGATCAGTTCCATCTCGGGGCCCTGTACGGCGCCCACCATATCCAACAGCTCAAGCCCGTTGGTGATCGCGCCGATCGGGCTGATCAGATCATGGCAAATCCGCGAACCGATCAATTCGGCCAGGTTGACGTTGATCTCGCCCATGCGTACCTCCGACTGTATCTGCCGCACGTCCCGGAGGCCCCTATGACAGACATGAATGCTATACTTGCACCGGGCATGTTTGTCCGCCACCCGGATTTTCCCGAATGGGGCGTCGGACAGGTTCAGTCCAACATTGCAGGCAAGATCACCGTGAACTTTCGCGAGCAGGGAAAAGTGGTGATCGACGGAACGCGCATCGCCCTGATGCCGGTCTTTGATCTGTGAAAGTGGTTTAGGAAAGGTTAACAACGCTGACCGAAGCGGGGCTTGTTGCCTTTGGCTGAAAAACTGCGGTATCAGCAGCCAAAAGAACACGGATCACCCCATATGCCGGATACTGGCCCTTCTTTCACCGTAAAACTGGCCGAGACCGAAGCCGACCTGCAAGCAGCTCAACGCCTGCGCTATGATGTCTTCGTGCGTGAGTTGGGGGGCGGCGGAGAGATGGTCGATCACGATGCTGGCCTCGAGAAAGACCGTTTCGACCCGTATTTCGATCATATGTTGGCCTATGATGATCTCACCGGCGAAATTATTGGCGTCTACAGGATGTTACCGGACGAACGTGCCGCGGAACTGGGGCAATTCTATTCTGAAGACGAGTATGACCTGACCGTACTCAAGAACAGTGGGCGCAAACTGCTGGAGTTGGGACGGTCGTGCCTGCACCCCGACTACCGTGGGGGTACAGCAATGTACCACCTGTGGAACGGTTTGGCCGCTTATGTAGCGGAACGTGACATTGAGGTGCTGTTCGGCGTTGCGAGTTTTCACGGAACAGACGTGACCGCATTGGCGCAGCCCTTGTCGATGCTTCACCACAACCATCTGGCTCCGCCAGAGTTGCGCGTACGGGCGCAGCCCGATGTTTTTCAGTCGATGGACCTTGTGAAACCAGAAGCTTTGGACCGCCGCGCCGCCATGGTTCAGGTGCCAGCATTGATCAAAGCCTACCTGCGCTTGGGTGGTTTCGTGGGCGAGGGCGCCTTTATCGACCACACCTTCAACACAACGGATGTGTGCCTGATCCTCGACACAACGCGCATGAATGAACGGCAGCGTCGAATTTATGGCGGGGCGTGACGCTGTGAACGACCCGCTCTGGAATAGTGAAGACGCGCCCGATCCGATCGAGCTGGGCGTTACCGGATGGGTTCTGGTCATTCTGCGCGGAGTCCCGCTGGCGGCCCTTGTCTTTGGTGGCCTGATCATCCTTCTGGCCGTTCGTCTGATCGAGTATCCGATTTTCGGCGTCCGGCGACCTGTGACGCCGTTCATCACGCAGTTTGTCTGCCGCAACGCGTTTCGAATTCTTGGCATCGGGTTCCGCACATCAGGCGCGCTGATGAAAGAGAGGGGGGCGGTGGTGGCAAACCACACGTCCTGGCTGGATATCTTTGCTCTGAACGCGCGCAAGCGGGTCTATTTTGTCTCCAAGGCAGAAGTGGCCAAATGGCCCGGTATCGGCTGGCTGGCCCGTGCGACCGGGACGCTTTTCATCGAACGGGATCGCAAGAAAGCTAAGGAACAGACCAAGCTGTTTGAAACCCGCCTGAAAGTGGGTCACAAACTGTTGTTTTTCCCCGAAGGCACCTCAACCGACGGGCTTCGCATTTTACCTTTCAAAACAACGCTTTTCGCCGCGTTCTTTGCAGATGAGCTGCGTGAATTCATGTTTATCCAACCCGTTTCTGTGGTGTTTCACGCGCCCAAAGGCCAGCCAAAACGCTTTTATGGCTGGTGGGGGGATATGGAGTTCGGGCCGCATTTGCTGAAGACCCTTGGCGCACGTCGGCAAGGAACGGTTGAACTAATATATCATGCGCCAGCGCGGGTCAGCGACTTTGAAAACCGCAAGGCTCTGGCCGCCCATTGTGAAGACGCCGTCAGGCATGCGCACGCATTGGCGCAGCTTGAAAAATAAGGGCGATTGGCCCTTGCGTAGCGCGCAAACCTGCCTTATACGCGCGCCAATCAAACCCGCAGGCGGGGTTTGGCCTTTTTGAGGGAGACATCCTCATCAAGACCGCCGGTTGGAGCGTCCGCTTCTTTCACCCCCGCCCAGGCGTAAACCGGAAAAGGAAAATAGCATGGCTCTTCCCGAGTTCACCATGCGTCAGCTGCTGGAAGCTGGCGTTCACTTTGGTCACCAGACACAGCGTTGGAACCCCCGCATGGGCCCGTTCATCTACGGCTCGCGCAATGGTATCCACATCATGGACCTGACCCAGACCGTTCCGATGCTGGATCAGGCTTTGCAGGCTGTTCGTGACACCGTCGCAAAGGGTGGCCGCATTCTGTTTGTTGGTACCAAGCGTCAGGCCGCTGGCCCGATTGCTGAAGCGGCTGAAAAGTCGGCTCAGTACTACATGAACCACCGCTGGCTGGGCGGCACGCTGACCAACTGGAAAACCGTTTCCCAGTCGATCAACCGTCTGAACCAGATCGACGAAGCCATGGAATCGGGCGCAGAAGGCCTGACCAAGAAAGAGCGTCTGGGCATGGAACGTGACCAGGGCAAACTTCAGGCGTCGCTAGGTGGTATCCGCGAAATGGGCGGCGTTCCGGACCTGCTGTTCGTCATCGACGTCAAGAAAGAAGCATTGGCCATCGCAGAAGCCAACAAACTGGGTATTCCGGTTGTGGCTGTTGTCGACACCAACTGCTCGCCCGATGGCGTTGACTACATCATCCCCGGCAACGACGACGCAGCACGCGCAATCGCTCTGTACTGCGATCTGGTCGCACGCGCCGCTCTGGACGGCATGACCGCACAGATGGGCGCAGCAGGCGTAGACCTAGGCGCATTCGAAGAAGCTCCGGTTGAAGAAGCTCTTGCGGAAGAAGCCGCAGAAGCCCCTGCCGAAGCGTAAGCTGCCCGTCACGTAAATGACATATGGGGCAGGGTATGACCTGCCCCAATTCCGTTTGAATTGAGGAGAGCCAAAAGATGGCAATCACAGCAGCAATGGTTAAAGAACTGCGCGACTCGACCGGCGCAGGCATGATGGACGCAAAAAAAGCGCTGACCGAAACCGGCGGCAACATGGACGACGCCGTTGACTGGCTGCGTACCAAAGGCTTGGCCAAAGCAGCCAAAAAATCTGGTCGTACCGCGGCAGAGGGTCTGGTTGCTGTTCACGTTAGCGGTGGCAACGGCGTTGCTGTCGAAGTGAATTCGGAAACCGATTTCGTTGCTAAAAACGCTGAGTTCCAGGAAATGGTCGGCAAGATCGCAAACGCTGCTGAAGGTGTGGACAACATCGAAGCACTGCTGGCTGCTGATCTGGGCGGCAAAAGCGTTGCCGACACTCTGACCGACAAGATCGCCACCATCGGCGAAAACATGTCGGTGCGCCGCATGGCCAAGCTGTCGGGCGACACTGTTGTGTCTTATGTGCACAACGCTGCGACCAACGGCATGGGCAAAATCGGTGTGCTGGTTGCACTGTCGGGTGGTGATGAGGCTATCGGCAAGCAGGTTGCGATGCACATCGCCGCTGTGAACCCGGCTGCCCTATCTGAGGCCGACATGGACCCGGCAATTGTCGAGAAGGAAAAGCAGGTTCAGATGGACATCGCCCGCGAATCCGGCAAGCCGGAGCAGGTGATCGAAAAGATGATCGAAGGCCGCATGAAGAAATTCGTCGCCGAATCGACATTGCTGAGCCAGCAATTCGTTGTGAACCCTGATCTGACCGTTGAAGCCGCTGCAAAAGAAGTAGGCGCAACCATCACCGGCTTCGTTCGCTTGGAGGTTGGCGAAGGCATCGTTGTGGAAAAAGAAGACTTCGCTGCCGAAGTCGCAAAAGCCGCTCAGGGCTAAAGAACGGCTCCGACTGGGGCCTTGCTGAACAAAATGAAAGGGTTACGCATTGCGTAGCCCTTTTTTGTTAGTGGCACATCATAGAATTCGCAAAGAAGTGAAGGATTGGAGGGCCCCGCATGATGGGGATGGTCGAGGCCCCCCAAAATTCCGACACAGGTACGCGGACGAATAGGCGCCCCCTTGTCAGAGTGATTGGAGAGCTTTGAAATCGCAAAGATCCAATCGAATGTTCCCTGGCTAAAGCCACCACTCACGGAACACTCTCACTTTGCAACTTTTAGGTTAGATTTGAAAAGTAGTGATTTCCTTACCTAGGGTAAACTGACGCTGGATGGCGTCACAAAAACACTCCTAAACTTCCATAATGAACATCTGATTATGCAAAGATGCCTTTAAAACAGCCTGAGCAGTCGTTTCGACCGACAACGCCTCACGGGCGAGTCGAAGATGCTTTTCGACAGTTGCCGCTGTCAGGCCCATCAGCAGGGCTATGTCCTGCGTGGTTTTGCCGTCACCGACCCATTGCAAAGCCTCGCGCTGACGCTTTGTCAGGGCCCGGTTCGGAGGGTTGAAAGGCAAGGTCAGGATCTTCAGATGCGCAACGTTGTTCATCAAAAGAATGTCTTCGCCGTGCTCCTGCCAGATTGCGTCAATGTCTTCCTGGCTCATCCCTTCCTTGGCGGACAAGGAAATCGCCCCTTTGGAGCGCACCGAGACCGAGTTGAAGCTGATGGTGTAACCAGAAACAACACCCATGGACTTGTTGAACTCGAAAACCTCGCGCTCTTTATCGGTCATCGACCCGCGAGAGTGCATGTCCAGCAACATTCTCCAGCTGGCGGCGCCTTCATTGTCCAGCGCCCATTTCAACATGGGGGCGTGAAAATACAAACCGTCCTTGATGAAACCGTCCACATAGGCGCGGTTATGATTGGTCAGGATGACAAAATCCTCTGGATCGCCCAATGAGGTTGCCGTCCTGTATTGCGTATGGCCGTAGATTAAACGATCAAGCCCGTATTCCGCCATTTGTCGGCAATGCGCATCCCACAGGTCTTCCAGGGTTTTGGCATAGCTGACAAATCGCAGATATTCCCTGAGGGTCATGCCGTATCACCTGCTTTCAGATGGGCGGCCAGTGCGTCCAGTGCAAGAACATAACCTTGGGCGCCAAAGCCACAGATCTGCCCCAGAGCGACAGGCGCGATATAGGACTTGTGCCGGAATGCTTCCCTTGCATGGATGTTGGATAGGTGAACTTCGACAACCGGCAGTTCAACTGACGCGATGGCATCCATCAGCGCAACCGATGTGTGTGTGAACGCCCCCGCATTTATCACAAGGCCATCCTGCATACCGCGAGCGCCATGGATCGCATCAATTAACACACCCTCATGGTTGGATTGCAGATGCGAGACTTCAAGGCCAATGGACGTGCCATGGCGCTGGCACTCCTCCTCGATCATCTTCAGAGTGGTGCTGCCGTAAACCTCGGGCTGCCGTGTGCCAAGCAGGTTGAGGTTTGGGCCATTCAATACCAAAACGTTGTGCATGTCTTCACGATCCCCATGAATGGTACATAGACGCCTAAAGGTTGGGTTGTCTACCTGACTTTGCCGGATCGAGTACAGTCGAAAAACCGGTGTGGGAATCGGGCCGCCATTTTGTTCCCGGCCTCAATTTTCCTCCATGGTGACAACGATTTTTCCCAGAACGGATCGTTGCGACAATTGTTCAAGCGCCTCGTGCGCGCGGGCAAGCGGGAACCGGGCGCTAATCCGCGGTTTGATTTTCCCGGCTGTGTACAGATCGAACAGGTTCTTGATGTTGTCAGCATGGCCGATCGGGTCGCGGAATACTGACGCGCCCCAAAACACACCAACGATCTGACATCCTTTCAAAAGGGCCAGATTCAAGGGAATCCGCGGAATGCCCGCTGGAAAACCGACGACAAGGTAACGACCTTTCCAGGCCATGCTGCGCAGGGACGGTTCGGCCAGCGCACCCCCAACAGCGTCGTAGACGATGTCTACGCCGTCAGGCCCGGCAAGTTTCTTAACTTCGGCTGAGAAGGCTTTTTGCGCATCCCTGTCCATGTCGCGCGGGTAAATCACCACGTCATCGGCACCAATCTGGCTACAGAATTCGGCCTTTTCAGGTGATGAAACGGCTGCGATCACCCTGGCACCCATGGCTTTGCCCAGTTCAATGGCGGCTGACCCCACACCTCCGGCGGCACCCAGTACCAACAGGGTTTCACCGGGTTGAATCTCCGCCCGATCCTTCAACGCGTGGTAGGACGTGCCGTAGGTGAAAATGAAACAGGCGGCATCTTCATAGGGCATCGCATCAGGAATTAGGATTGCAGTGTCCGCCTTGAGTGTGACATGGGTCGAAAACCCACCATGCCCGGTTAGGGCCATAACACGGTCGCCTGGCTTAAATCCATTGACGCCTTCGCCCACAGCCAGAACTTCACCCGCAATTTCACCGCCCGGAGCAAAGGGCCGTGGCGGCTTCATCTGGTAGAGATCGCGGATAATCAACGTGTCCGGAAAATTCACGCCCGCTGCTTTCACACCGATCAAAAGCTGACCTTTGCCCGGTTTCGGGTCGGGAAGGGTCGTAAGCTCCAGGGTTTCGGGGCCGCCCGGTGCGACGCTGAGTAATGCTTGCATACCGCCTCTGATCTGCCTGTACTTTGTGTCGAGGAAGTTTTGGTGCAGCATGGTTTTTTGTCAACGCTACGGTCCAACGCCTGCCGCAACGGCAAGAGGAACGCAATATGTATCAGGATGAACTGGTGACAAAGAAACTGAGGAGCACAAAATGACCCCCGACACCCTCTTTTCGCTTCACGGCAAAACCGCTTTGGTAACAGGTGGGGCGACAGGTATTGGCCGCATGGCAGCCGAGGCGCTGGTTCGTGCGGGCGCGCGCGTGCTCATTGCCTCAAGAAAAGGAGACGCCTGTGCCACGGTCGCCGCAGAACTGAACGCGCTGGACGCGCCGGGCAGCGCCGAAGGCTTTGCCGGTGACATTGGCAGCGCAGCCGGTATAGGCAAGCTGGTCTCTGACATTCACGCGCGTACGGACAAACTGGACATCCTGATGAACAACTCGGGGGTGTCCTGGGGTGCCCCTTTGGGGCAGTTTCCCTACGATGCATGGGAGAAGGTCATGTCTGTCAACGTGACAGGGATATTCGAACTAACCCAGCGGCTTTTGCCAATGCTAATGAAATCAGGCACCGCCGAAGACCCGGCGCGCATTGTCAATGTCGGGTCGGTCATGGGTGAAGTCCCAATGGGCGATGGGGCCTACAGCTATTCGGCCTCAAAGGCTGCGGTTTTGCATCTGACCAGGGTCTTGGCCAAGGAACTTTCACCGTACCACATCACGGTGAACGCACTCGCTCCGGGACCGTTTGTGTCGCGCATGACTGCCTTTGCGACAGCCGATGAGGATACCAGAGAACGGGTTGGCAAGTCTGTACCTCTGGGTCGCGTCGGACGGGACGAGGATATCGCAGGCTGTATGTTGTTCCTGTGCGGTCGCGGCGGCAGTTATGTGACAGGTGCGGTGATCCCGGTTTCGGGTGGGATCAACGTTGTGACCGCCGGAAACATCTTTGCCGAGGCCCTGTGACGGGAAGAGAGCCAATGAAAACCGAAACCAATCTGGATCTGGCGGCAGTAGATACGTATCTGAGCGCTCATCTTTCCGGCTACAACGGGCCATTGGAGGCGAGGAAATTTGACGTAGGGCAATCCAACCCGACGTTTGAGTTACGCACGCCGGAGAAAGCCTATGTGCTGCGCCGAAAACCCGCCGGAATATTGCTGAAATCGGCACATGCCGTTGATCGCGAATTTCGGGTTCAAAGCGCCCTTGCCGGAAGCGAGGTTCCGGTGCCCAAGATGTATCTGCTGTGTGAAGACGACAGCGTCATCGGCTCGGCCTTTTATGTGATGGAGCGTTTGCAGGGCAGGGTGTTTCCAGACCCAACCCTGCCCAAAGAAAGCAACGAAACTCGCGCCGCCATCATTGACGAGATGAACAGGGTTCTTGCCCAGCTGCATATGATGGATATCGATGCCGTTGGCCTGTCTGACTATGGGCCGGTTGGCAACTATTACGAGCGTCAGATCGCTCGCTGGACCAGGCAATACCGCGCGTCCGAAACCTCGGCCATTGCGGAAATGGATGCACTGGCCACTGCGCTCGAAACCTCGGTACCGGCCGATGACGGGCAGCGCACGCTGGTGCACGGGGATTACCGCATCGACAACCTGATGTTTGCGCCGAACCGGGCGGAATGTATCGGGGTGCTGGATTGGGAACTGTCGACGATCGGTCACCCTTATGCGGATCTTGCCGCAGTAATCATGCAATGGCAGTTGCCGCCGGGAAAACAGGGCCGGGGGCTGGCGGGTGTGGATCGAAACAGCCTGGGCCTGCCCAGCGATGAGGCTTTCATCGCCCAATACTGCAGACGTCGAGGTCTGGATGGCATAGACAATTTCGGCTTTTATCTGGGCTTCAATTTCTTTCGCATGGCGGGCATCCTACAGGGTGTCTACAAACGCGCGCTGGATGGGAACGCGTCAGACCCCGACCGCGCAAAGGCTTTTGGCGCATATGTTCCTATATTCGCCCAACACGGCTTGAAAGCTCTTGACTCCAAATGAGAGTGACGACCTATCAACCTGTTTTTGTGTCACTATTTTGCCTTGAAAGTTCAACCTCAAGGTTTGGCAGACTGTTCTTTCCAAAAAACAGTTCAGCCCCGGTGAACATGCTGGGAACCCCAAACACACCACGCCGAACCGACGACTTGGTTTTCTCTTTCAGTTTCAGTTTAACGTCGGGGCTCGCCATGGCTTCGCGAATTTTGCGAACGGGCAAGTCATTTTCATGGAGGATATCCGAAAGGACACCGATCTCGTCCGCCTTCTGACCATGTACCCAGATTGCATCAAAAATCGCGTTTATATATTTGACTTCCCAAGGTTTTCCATTGGCAAAACACGCGCCGCGCATGGCAAGTTTTGTGTTGATCGGAAAATGCGGGCTCATATGAAAGCTCAACCCACGACGGCGGGCAAACCGGTGCAGATCATGCGTCAAATAGGCTGTCTTTTGGCGGTTTTCGGAATACGCCTGAAACGGGCTTTGGTTATGCGTCGCCTTGAACACCGCAGGCAGCAGGACAGGAACATAAGTAATGCTTGCGTCATAGCGCTCGGCAAGATCGGGGAGCATCTTATGGGCGAGAAACGCGTTCGGGCTGCAAAAATCGTAAATGAAGTCTATGGTCTGCGTCATGGGGTTCCTCCGTTTCGGTCCCTTGAAATCTTGTTCATTGAACTTCAGGCGAATCTGCGTCGAAATCAGTCTAACATTCCATTGTGAGGCACGCTGATGAAGCCCGTTCACGAATTTCTCTGCAACACGCAACTTTTTGCTGCTATTTCAGGTCACAAGCTCAAACAGTCGCAGTTTAGAACCTCACGGAAGTTCCCAAATGTCCCACAGGCAATCCATATTTGATCAAAACCGGCTAGATCGGCTTAGCCATTGGATGGAAAACTATGTTGAGCATCGCAAATATGCCGGATCATCCTTTTTGCTGCACCACAAAGGGAATGAGGCCTTTTTTCATGCCTGTGGTGTCAGCAGCCTCGAGACTGGCCGGCAATTCCAACGCGACACGCTGGTGCGCGTTTATTCCATGACCAAACCTGTCACATCGGTCGCGTTGATGACATTGGTCGAACGTGGGCTTGTTCACCTGAACGCGCCTGTGTCTGAGTTTCTACCTGAATTCAAAGATATGCAGGCGCTGGTCCCGGGGGCGGAGAAACTGGATCAGACCGAGGCCGCACCGCCTCCAACACTACATCAGTTACTGACGCATACCAGTGGGCTAAGCTACCCGTTCAACCCCGGGCTTTTACCCCATGCGATGGATGAACGAGACCTTATTTTCAAACCCAATCAGGGGCTTCTGGAACATCTTGTGCGCGATCTGGCAGGGCTGCCACTGGCGTTTCAACCCGGCACACGCTGGGAATACTCGGTCGGTATTGACGTGCTGGGTCGTGTGATCGAGGTGGTCTCGGGCCAGTCATTGGAGCAGTTCTTTCGAAGCGAGATCCTTGAGCCGCTGGACATGCGCGAAACAGGTTTTTCCGTACCCGCTGGGGTAGGGGATCGTTTCGCATCGCTCTACACCCCATTGGCTGGCGACGCGATGGCGCTGAATTCCGCGGATCACGGTAGCGAAAGCCTGCGGCTGTTCGATTCCCACATAGAATCCCCGTTCGAAAACACGACGACCTTTTCCGGCGGTGGCGGTCTGATTTCGACAATCGATGATTATGCCAAATTCGCGGACATGCTTCGAAATCGGGGGGCCGGGAACGGGTACCGCATACTTGGCCCGAAAACCGTCGATTTCATGATGCGCAATCACCTTCCCGGGGACATTGCGTCAATGGGTCCGCAGAGTTTCGCAGAGCAACCGATGGAAGGAATGGGCTTTGGGCTAGCCGGTGCGGTTGTTCTGAATCCCGGTCTGGTAAGGGTTCCCGGCTCTATCGGGGATTTCAGCTGGGGTGGAATGGCGTCGACCTATTTCTGGATTGACTGGCAGAATGACCTGACGGCGATTTTCTTTACCCAACTATCCCCCTCAAGTTCGTACCCATCCCGCGCCGAACTCAAGGCACTGGTTCATGCGGCCATGATTGAATGATTTCCTCTGTACTGATACCCGGTGCCGGACGACACAACTTGCGAGCAGACGATGACCGAAGCGGAACGTATCTTACTGGATCTTCTGGATATTGAACGGCTTGAGGTCGATCTGTTTCGCGGGACAGGGTCGGGCGGTGAAACGCCCACACGCATCTTTGGCGGACAGGTCATCGCGCAAGCGCTCGCTGCGGCGTATCGGACTGTTGAAGAACGGTTATGCCATTCGCTACACGCCTATTTCATTCGCCCGGGCGATCCGGAGAAACCCGTTATTTATCAAGTTGATCGAGCCCGAGACGGAGGTTCTTTCGCAACCCGCCGCGTGGTTGCGATTCAGCACGGAAAGCAAATCCTGAACATGTCTGCATCGTTTCATGTCCAAGATGAAGGCTGGGACCATCAGCATCCGATGCCCGTCGTGAACGCACCGGAAGCATACCCGTCCCGATCTGAATTGCGTAAAACATACGTTGAACGTGTTCCAGAAAGGTTGAGGGGCGAATTGCTGCGCGAACGCCCGATCGAGGTTCGGGAAGTCGATCATCTGGACCCATTCACACCGAAAGTCTCTGATGATCGAAACCAGACCTGGTTCCGTATGCCCGCTGCTGCTTCAGTCGACGCCAGAACGCAGCACTTACTTCTGGCTTATGCGTCTGACATGAACCTGATGTCCTCTGGATTGCGGCCTCATGGTTTGAGCTGGTTTAGTGGAGAGTTCAACGGCGCAAGTCTGGACCACGCGCTATGGTTTCACGCCCCGGTGAGTTTTCAGAATTGGCATCTTTACGTGATGGATTCGCCGTGGACGGGGCAGGGACGCAGCTTTAACCGTGGATCGATCTATTCCGAGGACGGTACCCTTGTTGCATCTGTCGCACAGGAAGGATTGATGCGCAGAGTTCGCGCGCAATCTTAACTGCTGTCGCTAAATCTCTGATTTAACTTCTGCATTCCAACAAGCCACCGGTCGTAGTCAGTCGCTTTGAACTGCAAATAATCAGCAACTTGTGGATGAGGTAGAACCAAAAACTGTTCATCTCGAATAGCTTGCACGCAGGATTCAGCCACGTCGCTGGGCTCAAGCATTCCATCAATCGAAGCTACTGAGATTTCATGTCCTTCGGTCATTCTTGAACGCACAGCCTGCGGACACAGGACCGAGACTTTCAATCCTTCAGCGCCATATGTCAGCGAAAGCCATTCGGCAAATCCTACAGCGGCGTGTTTAGTAACCCCATACGGGGCTGCACCAGGTTGGTTCAGCAAACCTGCCGCAGACGCAGTTATCATAATATATCCGCCGCCGCGACGAACCATGCGTGGAACCAGATGGCGGGCAGTCCAAACATGGGACATTACATTGATCTTCCAGATCCGATCCCAATCTTCGTCCGCAACATCGAGACCACCAAGCGTCAGAATTCCGGCATTTGCGCAAAACAGGTCAATTGGACCGACAGTTTCTTCTACAAAATCAATGAGATTCTTGATCTGCGCTTCGCTGGAAACGTCGCAGGGATACGCCTGACCACCGGTTTGTTCCGCAACCAATTTAGCACCAGCGATATCGACATCCGAGCAAACAACACGTGCTCCTTCATGGGAAAACCGTTCTGCAAGACCACGACCAATGCCTTGGGCAGCGCCGGTGATAACGATAGTTTTGTTCTCAAGCTCCATGCGTATTCCGGGCAGGTTCGTTACAGTGTTTTCAAAGTGTTGGCTTGCGTTCCGTATTACAAGTCCTACTATTTTACCATAATACCAATTATACGTTATATGACACGGCGGAGAATTACTCAGATACAACCGCAATCAGTGATCAAACAAATTCGACCAAAACAAGTCTGATGCGTGTTATCCCAATGCGTAACCAGCACCGCGGACTGTGCGAACAGGATCAACCCCGCCATGTTGCGTCAAGGCTTTGCGCAAGCGTCCAATATGAACATCAACCGTACGCGTATCGACATAGATGTCGCGTCCCCAGACCCGATCCAGCAATTGTTCACGGCTCCAGACCCTGCCCGGCTTTTCCATGAACGTGCTGAGAAGCCGGAACTCGGTTGGGCCCAGTTTCAAGGGCTTGCTGTCGCGGCTGACCTTGTGGGTTTCCGAATCCAGAATGATGTCGTCATATTGCAGTCGCAAGCCAACAGTTGCCGGTCGAACGCGGCGCAGTTGTGTTCGAACACGCGCCATCAGTTCGACGATCGAATATGGCTTGACCACGTAATCGTCGGCACCGGTTTCAAGCCCGCGAACCTTGTCTACCTCTTCTGATCTGGCCGACAGCATGATTATCGGGATAGAACGTGTGTCCGGACGGCTTTTGAGTCGGCGGCAAACCTCAATCCCGCTGAGATTGGGCATCATCCAGTCCAGAACGATGATATCCGGGCAGTCTTCGTCGACCAGCAACATAGCTTCGTCACCGTTGGCCGCTTTTGAGACGCGAAAACCCTCGGCTTCAAGGTTGTAGGCCAGCACCTCGCGTTGGGCCAACTCATCCTCGACCACCAATACTGTCGGTTGATCTGCGGACATCTGAAGCGTCTCCTACGCTGTTTGCGACGTTATGTCGGCCTTGGGCCGAGCCTCGGTCGGGCGATCGCCTGTGACCAGATACACCACCTGCTCGGCAATCGAGGTTACATGGTCGCCCATACGTTCGATGTTCTTGGCGATGAAATGCAGGTGCATACAGGCGGAAATATTGCGCGGATCCTCGGCCATGAAGGTCAGGAGTTCGCGGAACAGGCCGTTATACATCTGGTCGACCTCTTCATCGCGGTTGATGACGTCGGTGGCCAATTCCGCGTCGCGCTGAATATATGCGTCCAGCGCGTCGCGCAGCATACGTTCGACCTCGCGCGCCATGCGGCGCAAGGCAGCGGCGCTACCGCTGATCTCGCCCGCATTGGCAAGAACGGTCGTACGCTTGGCGATGTTCTTCGCATAATCACCAATCCGCTCGAGGTTGCCGGATACCTTCAGGACCGAAAGAACCAAACGCAGGTCACTGGCCGTGGGCGCGCGCAAGGCAATCAGACGCGCGGTTTCCTCATCAATCAGATCTTCCAAGGCGTCGATGGCCTTGTCACCTTGCCGCACATCCTGGGCCAGCTCAACGTCACGGCTTTCTAGAGAGCGCGCCGCGCTCATGATAGCGGCCTCAACTAGACCGCCCATCTTCATGATATGCGCCTGGATTGTTTCGAGGTCGCGGTCAAAAGCAGATGCAATATGTTGTTCGCTCATTGTTTGATACCTGTGTTTAGCCGATACGACCTGTAATGTAGCTTTCCGTGCGCGGATCGACCGGGTTGGTAAAAATCTGACCGGTTTCACCAAATTCCACCAGATTACCCAGGTGGAAGAAGGCCGTTTTCTGACTGACGCGCGCGGCCTGCTGCATCGAATGGGTGACGATCACAACCGAATATCGGGAACGCAATTCGTCGATCAACTCTTCGACCTGTGCGGTTGCAATCGGGTCCAGCGCCGAGCACGGCTCGTCCATCAACAGGACTTCCGGTTCGGTTGCCACGGCGCGCGCGATACACAGACGCTGCTGCTGCCCCCCTGAAAGGCCCGTGCCGGGCGCATCCAGACGGTCCTTGACCTCATCCCAAATCGCGCCTCGACGCAGGGATTTCTCAACGATCTCATCCAGTTCCGCCTTGTTCTTCGCCAAGCCGTGGATGCGCGGACCGTAGGCCACGTTTTCGTAGATCGACTTGGGGAACGGGTTCGGTTTTTGGAACACCATGCCCACTTTGGCACGCAACTGAACGGGGTCGACCCGCTTGTCATAAATGTCTTCACCGTCCAGCAGGATATCACCTTCGACACGGCAGATATCGATGGTGTCGTTCATCCGGTTCAGACACCGCAGGAAGGTCGATTTTCCACAACCCGAAGGGCCGATAAAAGCCGTGACGGTCTTGTCTTCGATCTCAACACTCACGTCCTTGATGGCGTGGGTGCTACCGTAGTAAACCTGAACCTTCTTCGCGTTGATCTTGATGTCTTTGGAGTCCACGGTTCTCTCCACTCGTGTCATGTCGTTCATTATTGCCCCCAATTACCAGCGGCGTTCAAAGCGGCGGCGCAGGATGATAGCGATGATATTCATGGTCAGCAGGAACATCAAAAGGATGATGATTCCGCCCCAGGCCTTTTCGTAGAACCCGACATCAGCGCGTGCGGCCCAAGTGTAAATCTGGGCGGGCATTGCCGAGTTTGGCTCGGTAAAGCCGGCAAGGAACCCGTCGGGATATCCCCGCGCCACAAAGCCTACCATGCCGATCAGCAACAACGGCGCGGTTTCACCCAAGGCTTGTGCCAGACCGATGATGGTGCCGGTCAGAATGCCCGGCGCGGCCAAAGGCAGCACGTGGTGGAATACAGCCTGCATCTTCGAGGCCCCTACCCCCAACGCTGCATCACGGATCGACGGTGGAACCGCTTTCAGCGAGGCGCGGGTCGAGATGATGATCGTCGGCAATGTCATGAGGGTCAGAACCAAACCGCCAACCAGCGGTGCCGATTGCGGCAGGTGCATGAACTGGATAAACACGGCCAGACCCAGAATACCGAACACAATCGACGGCACGGCGGCAAGGTTCGAGATGTTCACTTCAATTAGGTCGGTGAATCTGTTCTGCGGGGCGAATTCTTCAAGATAAATCGACGCTGCCACACCAATGGGCAAAGACAGGCCCAAAACCACCAGCATCATGAAGAACGACCCAATGACCGAGGCGCCGATGCCCGCACCGCCCGGGTTGTCAACGCCAGAATCCGCGCCGGTGATGAACGGCCAGTTAAAGGCCTGCTTGATGATGCCCGCCTGTTTCAGCGCATCAACCAGATCCAGATCGCTTAGCTGTAGAAACCGGCTGTCTTGCAAGGTGTCACGGGACACGCGGCCTTTGAAATACCCGTCAACCCGGCTGGATGCGGCCAGATCAAACTTGACCGGATCACCCAGCTTGCCGGGGTTATCGGCATAGTAAGTTCGGATGGTTCCACCGATTTTACCAAGAAGACGTTCGATGGCCGCTTCGTCGAAATCAACGCTGATCCCCTGGTCTTCCAGTTCCTTGCTCAACTGAGCGATGAACAGGTTGGAATAGGCCTTGGTCTTGAACAACGTACTTTCCGCCTCGTCTCGTTGCGCAGCGGACAAGGTGAAATCCACGCTGACTACAGTGCGCTGAAAAGCCGGAATACCCTGCGACAGGATCGAAGCGAACAGAACGATCAGGAAGAACAGGCCCGTTGCAATTGCGACAATCCCGTAGGCCCGAAATCGTTTCTCTGCATTTGCACGTTTTTTGGTATGTGCATCCGCTACAGTCAACGAGACAGAGCGATGACCTGTTTCAGGGCTTTGCATGCTGGCGTCGGTCATTCGTATTGCTCCCGATACTTACGCACGATGTAGAGGGCAAAGATGTTCAGCCCAAGCGTGAGAGTGAAAAGGGTCATACCCAGGGCAAAGGCCACAAGCGCTTCGGGCGATGCGAAATCCGCGTCTCCGGTTAGCTGGCTCACGATTTTTGCGGTGACCGTCGTCATGGCTTCAAACGGGTTTAGGCTCAGCCGCGCTGCCGCCCCTGCCCCGAGAACCACGATCATTGTCTCACCTATGGCGCGCGATGCGGCCAGCAGGATCGCCCCCACGATACCTGGAAGAGCCGCAGGTAAAACAACCTGACGGATGGTTTCGGATTGCGTTGCACCCAGTCCGTAAGAGCCGTCGCGCATGGCCTGCGGCACCGCGTTGATGATGTCATCCGACAACGAGGACACAAACGGGATCAGCATGATGCCCATGACCAACCCAGCGGTCATGACTGCCGTGCCAGCCTTCATCCAGCCAAGCCCGTCATCCCCGAACAGGCCAAGCAAAAGCGGACCAACAGTAAGCAGCGCAAAAAGGCCGTAAACGATGGTCGGGATACCGGCCAGAATCTCGAGCAGCGGTTTTGCGACGGCGCGGACACGGGGTGACGCGTATTCGCTGAGGTAAATCGCAGCAAACAACCCGATCGGGACAGCCACTAGCAGGGCAACGAGCGAGATATAGAATGTCCCCCACAACAAGGGAATAATACCAAGTTCAGACGACCCGCCGCGCCCCGAAAAGCTGGGGGCCCATGTCGTGCCGAAAAAGAAATCGGTAGCAGGGTAGAGCTTGAAGAATTCCCAAGTGTTGAAAACCAGGGACAGGACAATCCCGACAGTGGTCAGAATTGCGATGGATGCGGCCGCCAGCAACAGGATACGCACCCCCTGCTCGACCACATTGCGCGCGCGGTATTCTGCGTGAGTTTGAAACCAGCTGGCCGCAGCACCGGCGAGTGCCGTCAGTATGACGGCGACAGTCATGACCGAATAGCCGGTCGCATTCATGATCCGATAGCTTTGCGCCGCGCGCAGCACAGGTTGCGTGATATCCGACGTCACCACCTGCCCGGCATCCTTCAGACGCTGGGTCATGTCGATCACATCCGCGCGCTCGTTGCGCGCCAGTTCCTCGGGTATCTGCCCGGCGGCAACTGCGTTATCCAAGCCGTACGCGGTGCGACGGACCTCGGCCATGACCAGATTGAGGGACGCGCCGTCTTCGATGGCGGAACCCGAGATCATTTCGGATACCTGAGAGTTCACGTAAAGCGGTTGTACTAGCAACCAGAGGATCATAAGGCCAAATGCGGGAACGATCGTCTTGAGGGCGACATTTGCGCCATAATACGACGGAAGCGAGTGCAAAGCCCGGATATCTCCTGTGGCGCTTTGCAGGGCGCGTGTGCGCCCCAACAGGTAACCGACTGCAGCAATCGCTAGCACGATCAGAACAAGCCATACTATCGGCATGAAACCCCCATTTGGTCTTGGCCGGGAAAGCTAAAAAATGTGGGGGCGACAGGAATGCCGCCCCCCGGTATTTCGAACCAAAGGCGGGATTAGCTGCCCGAACCCATGGTAACTTCGTTGGCGATTGCATCCTGAGTCTTTGCCAGCTCAGGGTCCGCAACCAGACCATAATTTGCCAGAGGACCCGAAGCGCCTGCGATTTCGTCGTGGGTAAAGAACTGGGCGTATTCTTTAAGGCCGGGAATCACGCCGATATGGGCTTTCTTCACGTAGAAGAACAGCGGGCGCGAAACCGGATATTCACCGGTCGAGATGCTTTCGGTCGAAGGAGCGATACCCGACATGGTTGCCACTTTCAGCTTGTCGGTGTTGTTCTCGTAGAACGCCAGGCCGAAAATGCCGACGCCATTGGGGTTGGTGTCGATACGCGCCAGCGTTTCGGTGTAGTCACCATCGATGTCGACCGCCTTGCCGTCGGTACGAACAGCCAGACAAGCATCTTCTGCGTCGTCTTCGCTCATGCCGCCAGCAATCATGGCTTCCATCGCACCGGTCGCTTCACAACCGATCAGCAGAACTTTTTCTTCGAATACTTCACGGGTGCCGTGTTTGGTACCTGGAATGAAGCCAGCGATTTCTACATCAGGCAGTTCCGGGTTGAATTCGGCCCAGGTGGTGTAAGGGTTATCAACCACTTCACCGTCTTTCAGGACTTTTGCGCCCAGTGCGTTAAAGATGTCGGCAGGTTCAAAAGCGGTGAAGGCAGGACCGTTCTGCTGGCTTGCAAAGACGATGCCATCATAACCGATGCGGACTTCCATGATGTCAGTCACACCGTTTTCGGCGCAGGCCTTGATTTCTTTTTCACGGATCGCGCGCGATGCGTTTGCAATGTCGATGGTGTTTTCACCAACACCCTCACAGAAACGCTTCAGACCAGCTGACGAACCGCCCGATTCAACAACCGGGGTCGGGAAGTCGGTGTTCTCACCAAACAGTTCCGCGACGATCGACGCATATGGCAGAACGGTCGACGAACCGGCAACCTGAACGTTGTCACGGGCAGCAGCGGTGGTTGCCGAGACGGCGGTGATTGCCAGCGCAGAAGCCGACAGTTTTACAAAGGACATTTCAGTCTCCTTGAAAAGGTATGATTGATCACCCCCATGATGATCCTGCGTGCACCCCTAGGTGCCGTGCGTAAGCCTTTTGTGACAAGTGTGTAACGCTTTTATGACAACCCTCGTTTATCCGGAGATCTCGGGTCAAAAAAACGTAACGAGGCAGATTTTGAAGGGTGATAATGCGGGAAGGGCTACCGTGGTAAGATGACTGTAAAGACGGAACCTTTTCCCAACTCACTTTCCACGCGCAACCGTCCGCGGTGGCGATTGACGATGTGCTTGACGATGGCCAGCCCCAGCCCCGTTCCACCCAACTGCCGCGACCTGTGATTGTCGGCGCGATAGAAGCGCTCGGTCAGGCGTGGCAGGTGCACGGAATCAATTCCTGGCCCCTTGTCGATGATCTTCACCCGCACCCCAGGCCCACGCATCGCCGCGTCACGCTCTGATGACAAAACGCTGACTGTGACGCTGCCACCGCTGGCACCGTATTTTATTCCGTTTTCGATCAGGTTGGTGAATACCTGCCGTAACTGATCGCTGTCTCCGGTTACTGAAAGCGGGCCATCCTGTGCGTCAAGTGACAGCGTCACACCCGCCTCTTCCGCTAGGGGGCGCAACGAGTTAAGGGTGGATTGCAGCAGCCCTGTCAGCTCCAGCTGTTGTTTTGGGCGAACTCTTTCTTCGCTTTCCACGCGGTTCAGGGACAAAAGATCGCCAACCAGCCGGTTCATCCTGTTGGCTTCATCGGCCATGATTTGCAGGAACCGGTCACGCGCAGCCGGATCGTTGCGTGCAGGGCCGCGCAAGGTTTCAATGAAGCCCATCAGTGCCGTCAACGGTGTCCGCAATTCGTGACTGACATTGGCAACAAAGTCGCGGCGCATCTGACTTGCCTGTTCCAGGTGCGTGACATCTTGAAAAGTGGCCAGAATGGCGCCACCCGACACGGCTCCGACCCCGTTCATATATCGGCATTGCACATCAAATGTTGTGTCCTGAGCGCCATCATTGGAAAGATGACGCGCCGTCTTGGTTCCCTTCAACTGAAGGCTTTGCTCAATCGCTTCGAGAACCTGTGGCTGCCGCAGGATGGTCGCAAAATGCCGCCCTACAATATTCTGCCCCAGAAGGGTTTTTGCATCCGTATTGGCGGCAATGATCCGTTCGGTCTGATCCACCATCAGCGCGGGCATAGGAATGGCCTGAACAAATCCATCAAGAAGGTTATCTGACATGCTTCAAACCCCGATCAATCCACGCGCTTTATTGAACAGGTCTCAGGGTGTCGCGAAACCTGCGCATGTTTTCCTGATAATGCAGCGCGCTTAGGGTAATCCGTTTTGCTGCGGCCTCGTCCAGCTGGCGCACCACTTTGCCCGGAGCCCCCATCACAAGGGAGTTATCCGGAATCTCCTTGCCTTCCGTGATCAAGGCACCTGCCCCGATCAGGCAATTCCGTCCGATCCGGGCACCATTCAGAACAATCGCGCCCATTCCGATCAGAGTATTTTGTCCGATCGTACACCCGTGCAGCATCACTTTGTGTCCGATAGTGCAATTCGGACCGATCGACAAAGGGTACCCGGCATCGATATGCATGACGCAGTTTTCCTGAACGTTGCTGCCTGCACCAACGCGGATTTCCTCGTGATCTGCGCGTATCGTGCAGCCGAACCAAACCGAGGCACCCTTTTCCAGCACAACCTTGCCGATCAGGTTGGCATCGGGCGCAACCCATGTGTCCTCGTGAATATCCGGCATGTGCTCGCCTAACGCGAAGATCGTCATGACAGCCCCTCGAATTCGTTTTGAAGTTTGCGCACGTGTTGTTGCAGATTTGGCTGTTGAATACGGCGCATCCGTTCGGCGCTGACGATGGTCTTGAGCTTCTTTTCGGTCGCCTCAAGATCGTCATTGATCAGGACATAATCGTAATAGCCCCAGTGGCTGATCTCATCCCAGCTTTTGAGCATCCGCCTTGCGATAACTTCATCGCTATCTTGTCCACGCGATTCCAGACGGCGGCGCAGTTCAGGGATCGATGGCGGCAGGATGAAGATCGACAACGCATGCTTACCCAGATCCGAGTTGCGGATCTGAACCTCGCCTTGCCAGTCCACGTCGAACAGCACGTCCTTACCCGCGTGGATCGAACTACGCACCGGATCAGCGGGTGAGCCATAGAAATTACCGAAGACATGCGCATGTTCCAACATCTGGCCATCGGCGACCTTCTGCTTGAACTCGTCTTCAGAAAGAAAATAGTAATCCCGCCCATGTTCTTCCCCCGGACGCGGGGCACGGGTTGTGGCCGAGACCGAAAACTCAAGGTCCTTGTCCCAGTCCATCAGCCGCTTTGCCAGGGTGGATTTGCCTGCCCCGGACGGGGAAGACAGGATGATTAAAAGGCCTCGGCGATCCGCCATATCAGTCGTTCCCATCGTTATTCCACGTTTTGCACTTGTTCGCGCATCTGATCGATCACCGCCTTCAATTCCAGCCCGACAGCCGTCAGATCCGTACTCTGAGCCTTGGAACACAGCGTGTTGGTTTCGCGGTTGAACTCTTGCATCAGGAAATCAAGCTTGCGTCCGACAGCCCCTTCCTGCCCAAGCAACTCTCGCGCTGCGGCCAAATGTGCAAACAGGCGGTCGATCTCTTCGGTAATGTCGGCTTTGACCGCGATCAAAGCCAGTTCCTGCGCGACGCGATCCGGGTCCGCGCCCTGCGCATTGTCCAGTACGTGCGCCAGATTGTCCCGAAGTGCCGCGGCCATCTTGTCCTTGCGTTGCACGGCCAGATCGGCTGCCTGCGCTGTCAGCGCCGCAACTTGGTCCAGCTGAGTGTTCAGCACGGCCGCCAACGCTTCGCCTTCGGCCTGGCGCATTCCGACAAAAGCGGCCAACAGGTCGTTGAAATCTTCGGTCAGGCGCGCCACCAGCGGAGCGGGATCATCCGCATCTGCGGTTGCATCCAACATGCCTTTCAGTGCCAAAAGGTCCGAGGCGCGCGCCGGTTCCAGAGCGATGCCGCGCGCAGCTGCCATCTTGTGTGTTTGCTCCAACGCACTCAGAGCAGCGGCCATAGCGACCTCGTTCAATGCCAGTTCCGAGGCAGAGTCCTCACGATTCAGACGCATTGAAAGGGTCACATTCCCACGGCTCAGGGATTTTGACAGCGTGGCCCGAAGGGCCACCTCAAGCCCGGTCAGCCATTCAGGGACGCGCAGGCGCATATCAAGGCCTTTACCGTTGACACTGCGCAACTCCCACGTCCAGCTATGCGGTCCGTATTCACCCTTCCCCGAGGCAAACCCGGTCATGGATCTGATCATGACTGTCCTTTCCTGTGGCCTCACCCTTTTGGATGTTTGCCGCACCTAATGCGATTGACCGGTACAGAGCAAGAGTTGGCTGAGGCCGCCTTTGTTTGGGGTAAGTTAACCATTCGTTAAAGAATTGCTCCAAAATTGAATAAACCCGAGTCAAACTACCCCTGGTAATGGCTTGCAGGCCACAAATGCTCCGGTTGTGTTGCATTTTATGAAAATGGCGGCCAATTGACGTAAGGGTGAAAAAATGAAAACCTTTTTTGGGACTGGTTCCGGGTCAGATTTTGGAAAGATCGTCGCAATGGATCGCTTTGACAGTGGGCGCAGCCTTACGCCGATCCGCCAGGCCGAAGCGTATTGGACTGCATTGCTGAGAGGTGACGGTGTTCCGATGCGGTCCCAGGTTGACCCGCGCGGGCTGGAAAACATACTCGAATATACTTTCATTCTTGAACGGATCGCCCCTGGTCTGGCTCGGTTTCGCCTTGCCGGAAGTCACCTGAACGGGCTTGCGGGGATGGAGGTTCGTGGCATGCCTGTGACGTCCTTTTTTCAGCCCGATGACCGCGCCAGGATTAAGGATGTTCTGGAGCAGGTATTTGTAACACCCGCCGTTGCCGAACTGGGTCTGGATTCGAGCGGGATACTTGGGCGTACCCGGATGCAGGCCTGCATGATCCTTTTGCCGCTCAAAAGTGATCTGGGCGACGTCAGCCGGGTTCTGGGGGTCATGGTCGCGGATGGAGCGATTGGTAAAACCCCACGCAGATTTTCGATTACGGATACGCGGATCAAATCGTTTTCGGAAATTCAGGCACCGGTTCCTGCTGCGCCTAAAACCGTTGACGGTTTTGCCGAAGACCAAACGGATTTCAAACGCGCGGCCAAACACCTTCGTCTGGTCGTGTCGCGCGATGACTGAACCAGTCTGAACACCCGGAACAAAAAACAGCGGACCGATGGCCCGCTGTTTTTCTTTCTTTTCGAACGCTTAACTTGCGGCGCGTTTTGACCCGTTGCGGCGCAGGTTGGTCAGTTCTTCCGCCACAAGGAACGCCAGTTCCAGCGACTGAGACGCGTTCAGGCGCGGGTCGCAAGCGGTGTGGTAGCGATCCGACAGATCCTCTTCGGTTACAGCACGCACACCACCGGTGCATTCGGTAACGTCGAGACCGGTCATCTCGAAATGGACACCGCCGGGGATCGTGCCCTCAGACTGATGCACGCCAAAGAAATCGTGTACCTCACGCAGGACAGAATCGAACGGACGGGTTTTGTAGCCCGTGGCCGACTTGATGGTGTTGCCGTGCATCGGGTCGCAGACCCAAGTGACCTTGGCGCCTTCTTCCTTCACGGCCTTGACCAGACGCGGAAGGTGTTCACCCGCCTTGCCCGCGCCAAAGCGCGCGATCAGAGTCAGGCGGCCCTCTTCATTTTCAGGGTTCAGCTTCGACATGAGAACCTTGAGGTCTTCTGCCGTCGTCGTCGGACCACATTTCAACCCAATCGGGTTCAGAACGCCACGACAGAACTCGACATGTGCACCATCAGGCTGTCGCGTACGGTCGCCGATCCAGATCATGTGACCAGACCCGGCCAGCCAGTTGCCCGAGGTCGAATCCAGACGGGTCAGCGCCTCTTCGTACTCCAGCAACAGACCTTCGTGACTGGTGTAGAATTCAACAGTCGAGAATTCGTGTGTCGTGTCTGCCGTGATACCGGCCGCTTCCATGAAGTCGATGGTGTCCTGAATGCGATCTGCCACCTCAGAGTACTTCTGAACATCCTGTTCGTCGGTAAAGCCCAGAGTCCACGAATGGACGCGGCTCATGTCGGCGAAGCCACCAGTTGAGAAGGCACGCAGCAGGTTCAACGTGGCCGCCGCCTGCGTGTAGGCCTGCAACATCTTTTCGGGATTCGGAATCCGCGCTTCGGGCGTGAACGCCAGTTCGTTGATGATGTCACCGCGGTAGCTGGGCAGCTCGACACCTTCCACAACCTCGGTCGGGGCGCTGCGTGGCTTTGCAAATTGGCCGGCCATACGACCGACTTTAACCACCGGCACCTTGGCACCATAGGTAAGAACCATCGCCATTTGCAGCATCACCTTGAAGGTGTCACGGATCGCATCGGCGCTGAATTGTTCAAAGCTTTCAGCGCAATCCCCGCCTTGCAGAAGGAAGGCCTCGCCGCGACCGGCGGCACCAAGATGTTGCTTGAGGCGCCGCGCCTCACCGGCAAAGACTAGCGGGGGATACTGCGAAAGCTGGGCCTCGACCTTGGCCAATGCGGCCGCGTCGGTATAGTCTGGCATCTGAACCCGGGGCTTGTTGCGCCAGTTCGATTTTTGCCATTCGGTCATAGCTTTGATCTCCGCTGAAGTGTTCAGGTCGCCTCTATACAAAAAGCAATGAAGAGTGACCATATCCCATTTGCGCCTCTTGACGCCGCAAACAAGCTTTGATCATGGTGACTGCCAAATACGCTGCGGGATACCAGGTTTTCCTGCGCAGAATTAAGGACATTTTGTCATGCAAGTGCAACGCCAAGCAGTCACGGTCGAAAATGCTGGGGCCACGCCCCGCCATTTCGTTTTTGTCCTGTTGGACAATTTTTCGCTGCTGTCTTTTGCGTCAGCGCTCGACAGTCTGCGCATCGCAAATCGCATGGCGGACAAACAGCTTTATACATGGACACTTTCCGGTGAAGGCGGAAACTCGATTTCATGTTCGGCCGGGACCGAATTCAAGCTGGACCGTGATCTTGAGGAGTTGCAGCGCGACGATGTCGTTCTGATTTGCGGAGGCGTTGACGTACAGGCAGCCACCACCAAACGCATTCTGAACTGGTTACGACGCGAGGCACGGCGCGGATTGCGCATCGGCGGTCTGTGCACGGCTGCTTATACCCTGGCCAAGGCCGGGTTACTGGACAACAAGCGGGCGACGATACATTGGGAAAACTCAGACAGTTTCATCGAAGAATTCGATGAGGTCGAGTTGACGAAGGCTGTCTTTCAAATTGACGGCGGTCGTATGACAACGGCAGGGGGGACCTCGTCTATCGATCTGATGCTCAAGTTGATTGCAGACGATTTTGGCGAAGACCTGGCAAATGCGGTGGCGGACCAGATGATTTATTCGTCAATCCGGACAGATCAGGATACGCAACGTCTGTCGACACCGACGCGGATTGGGGTCCGGCACCCCAAGCTGAGTCAGGTCATTCTCATGATGGAAAAGAACATCGAAGAGCCGATCTCTCCTTCGATTCTGGCCAAGGAAGTCGGTATGTCGACTCGCCAGCTTGAGCGTCTGTTCCGGCGCTATCTCAGCCGCTCGCCCAAGCGGTACTATATGGAACTTCGCTTGCACAAGGCGCGGAACCTGCTGATGCAAACGGATATGAGCGTCATCAACGTAGCCCTGGCATGCGGCTTTGCCTCGCCCAGCCATTTCTCGAAATGCTACCGCGCACATTACAACACCACGCCCTATCGCGAACGCGGAGCGCAGAGCGGGCGGCTATCGGTGTAAGGTCACTCCGCCGGAGCCATTCTGTAAACTGCCCCCCGCCCAACCGAGATAAACCAGATCGACCCATCTGGCGCTTCGACGATATCGCGGACGCGCTCGGTTTCAGGGCTTCTGATCTGTTCGGCCTCGTGCATCGGCTGACCGTGAAGCCGTGCGATATAGTCAAATTTCAACGACCCTACGAAGATATCACCCTTCCATTGCGGCCATAGCTTGCCGGAATAAACCAGCAGACCGGACGGCGCTATGGAAGGATCCCAGTAGTAAACTGGCTGTTCCAGCCCTTCTTTAGCTGTACCGTCGCCGATTTTTTCACCCGAATAATGCGTGCCATATGAAATAACCGGCCAACCATAATTCCGCCCTGCACGGGGTTGGTTGATTTCATCGCCACCCCGCGCCCCGTGTTCCGAGATCCAAAGTCGGCCAAGCGCGTCCAAATCCGCGCCCTGCGGATTTCGATGGCCGTAAGACCATATTTCGGGTTCGATATTCGATTGCCCGACAAAGGGGTTATCCGCCGGAACTGTCCCATCGCGATTGATGCGAATGACCGAGCCCATGGGATTGGACCGATCCTGTGCATTCTCTGCCTGTCCCCGTTCGCCCAAGGTCACGAATAATGTCCCGTCCGGCTTTTCGACCACACGGCTGCCAAAATGGCGACCACCTTTACCACCTGGCGATGCCTCGAAAATTACTCGAAGGTTCTGAAGGTTTTTGCCAGTCTCGGAAAGGCGCGCAACCGCAACAGCAGTTCCTGCACCGTGGCCTTGCGGTTTTGCGAAGGTCAGAAAGACCTCTCGGCTTTGATTGAAATCGCGTGAGATCGTGACGTCCAACAATCCGCCTTGCCCCAAAGTCGCGACCTTTGGAACGCCTGAAACATCCTCCACTTGTCTATTTCGAACATACAGCAACCTTCCATCCCGTTCCGTGACGAGGAAGCTTTCATCGGGTAAAATGCCAATCGCCCATGGGGTCTCTAGCCCGCCAACCATTTCTTCCAGTTGGACAATCCCGGCTGAAACCGACAGCGTCTGGGCCGCGGCACTCAAGGCGCACAGTGAGAAAGAGAGAATCATCGCCGTTCTGAGCATTCTGGTCCCTTTCGGTGACAATCAGGGGTGAGTCCCAACAAAACAGATAGAATTTCAAACGAAAAAAACACGTTTGCGTTAGGACTTTTCTTTTCCGAACAGCTTGCCTAGGGTCGTCGCCAGAACGAATACGTTCACAACTGGGAGTAACCATATGAAAAAGCTGCTTACTGCAACTGCAGCAACTGCATTGCTGGCCGGCGCAGCCATGGCCGAAGATGTCAAACTGGGGATTTTGATCGGCTTTACCGGCCCGATTGAATCGCTTGCCCCCGCCATGGGATCGGGTGCCGAGCTGGCAATCGCCGAAGTCAACGAATCCGGCAAGTTCATGAACGGTGCCAGCGTGGCTGGTGTACGTGCTGATACCGGCTGTATAGACAATGGTCTGTCCACCTCGAACGGCGAGCGTATGATCGCTGACGGCGTTGCAGGCATCATCGGCGGCGACTGTTCGGGTGTAACCGGCGCGATCCTGCAGAACGTTGCCATTCCAAACGGCATGGTCATGATCTCGCCGTCGGCGACCTCGCCCGGCCTGTCGACCATGGAGGACAATGGCCTGTTCTTCCGCACCGCGCCGTCGGATGCGCGCGAAGGTCAAGTTATGGCTGATATCCTTAAGGATCGCGGCATCAACTCGATCGCGCTGACCTATACCAACAACGACTATGGCAAAGGCCTGGCCGATGCGATCCAGACGTCCTTCGAGGCAGTTGGCGGCGAAGTGACCATCGTTACGGCGCACGAAGACGGCAAGGCCGACTATTCGGCTGAAGTTGGCGCGCTGGCCTCGGCAGGTGGCGACATTCTGGTTGTCGCAGGTTATCTGGACCAGGGTGGTCTGGGCATCATCCAGTCGTCGCTGGACAGCGGTGCGTTTGACACCTTTGGTCTGCCCGGCGGCATGATCGGTGACTCGCTGCCCGCAAATGTCGGCCCCGACCTGAACGGCTCGTTCGGTCAGATCGCCGGGTCCGGTGGTGAAGGTGCAGAAAAGTACTTTGCACTGGCCGAAGCAGCCGGGTTTGACGGCTCGTCGCCCTATTCGCCCGAATCCTATGACGCGGCAGCGCTGTTCATGTTCGCCATGCAAGCCGCCGGTTCGACCAACCCGGCAGATTACGCGGGCAAAGTAATGGACGTCGCCAACGCACCGGGTGAAAAGATTTATCCGGGTGAACTGGCCAAAGGTCTGGAACTGCTGGCCGCCGGTCAGGACATCGATTATGTCGGCGCGTCCGGTGTCGAGTTGATCGGCCCCGGCGAAAGCGCAGGATCGTACCGCGAGATCGAAGTGACCGACGGCGAAAACAAGACCGTCAACTTCCGTTGATCCCGCATATCAAGCCATAAAATCAGACAGCCCGGGCCTTGTGTCCGGGCTGTTTCAATGACAAAAGGCTGCACCTCGTTTCACGGGGACAAGGCAAGGGGATACCATGATCGTCGTCGAGGACGTGCATAAGCATTTCGGCGGATTTCACGCGGTGGATGGGGCGTCGCTGGAAATCCAAAAAGGGTCGATCACCGGCCTGATCGGGCCCAACGGGGCCGGAAAAACCACTCTTTTCAACGTGATCGCCGGTGTTCTGCCTCCGACCAGCGGCAAGGTGGTCATGGATGGTGAAGATATCACCGGCCTTCCTCCGCATGAGCTGTTTCACAAGGGTTTGCTGCGCACGTTCCAGATCGCGCATGAATTCTCGTCGATGACCTGCCGCGAAAACCTGATGATGGTGCCCGGTGCGCAATCCGGTGAGGCGCTGTGGAATACCTGGTTCGGACGCAAGCGCATCGCTGATGAAGAGCGCGCGCTGAAAGCCAAGGCAGACGAGGTGCTGGAATTCCTGACCATCGAACATCTGGCCGATCACAAGGCCGGTCAGGTATCGGGCGGTCAAAAGAAACTTCTGGAACTTGGACGCACCATGATGGTGGACGCCAAGATCGTATTTCTGGACGAGGTCGGAGCTGGCGTGAACCGCACCCTGCTGATGACCATCGCTGATACGATCTTGCGCCTGAACAAAGAGCGTGGTTATACGTTCGTCGTTATCGAGCACGACATGGATTTCATCGGCAAGATCTGCGACCCGGTCATCTGCATGGCCGAAGGCAAGGTTTTGGCCGAGGGCACTCTAGATGAGATCAAGGCAAACGAGCACGTGATCGAAGCCTATCTTGGCACCGGCCTCAAAAACAAAGACAAGCTGGAGGCCCAGACATGACCGCTGGCATGAGCGACAACCCCTATCAGGACGACAAGGGCAACAAGGACGCATCAATTACCAACACGCAAGGTATCGGTACAATGACGCCTGCCCGTCGTAAAAGCGGTGCAACACACCGCGTTGAAGGCGGCCCGTTTCTGATCGGTGACACCATGACTGGCGGCTATGGCAAAGGCCCGGATATCCTGCACGACTGTACCATTGCCGTGGATAAGGGTGAGATCGCCGTTATCGTCGGCCCCAACGGTGCGGGCAAGTCAACGGCGATGAAAGCCGTGTTTGGGATGCTGGATGTGCGCGCGGGCTCAGTGCGTCTGGATGGCGAGGATATCACCAGCCTCACCCCACAAGACCGCGTGATCCGCGGTATGGGCTTTGTTCCTCAGACGTCGAACATTTTCACCTCGATGACTGTCGAGGAAAATCTGGAAATGGGTGCCTTCATTCGGCGCGACGATTTCTCGGACACGATGGAGCAGGTCTATGACCTGTTCCCGATCCTGCGCGACAAACGCAACCAGCCCGCCGGTGAGCTTTCTGGCGGTCAGCGCCAGCAGGTTGCCGTGGGTCGCGCGCTGATGACGCAACCCAAGGTCCTGATGCTGGACGAGCCCACCGCAGGTGTCTCACCCATCGTGATGGATGAGCTTTTTGACCGCATCATCGAGGTCGCACGCACTGGCCTGCCGATCCTGATGGTTGAACAAAACGCCCGCCAAGCACTTGAAATCGCTGACAAAGGATATGTTCTGGTTCAAGGTCGAAATGCCTATACCGGGACAGGTAAGGAATTGCTGGCTGATCCGGAAGTGCGGAAGAGTTTCTTGGGCGGGTGAGAATGAAGTACCTTGCCAAATTCCTTGCGGTTTCCACCTTCTTTTTTGTGCCCGGAAACGGGTTCGCAGAAATTCTGCGTTTGAAGGCGAACGGTGTCGAGATGCACTGTATCGCAAAACACGATTGCAACCCACCTCTTGATTGCGGTGGCGATGATTTCAATGACTGCAAACAACGCAAGGGGTATTGCAAAGACTCCTGAGCTTCGCATTTCAGCCTCTTAAGGCGGAAGATACTAACGATCAAAAACCGTATGGCATGTTCGCGTTTGCTGGTCATGAAAAGTTCGTTTTAACGGGCGCAAAGATTGCTCTGGAAAACCAACAGAACGTAGTTTTGGTTTTGCTGAAGGGTCAACCGCCTTTGGATGAATTTGAGAACTGGAACGTCATGTTGTCAGATAACGGACGAATTAGTGTTCACGTGAAACTTACGAGCGGCATACCGTCTGTGGCTTCTTATCGTGGCGCTTGTCAGGTGCCCAATTAATGGGCTTCCTCACTCTTCCCGTTGTTTTTTGAGCCAACGGGCTAAGACTGAGCATGTGTTTCGCCCACGCTCAAATTATTCCGCCATCCCAAGATTTCCACGCGTCGGCTGCAATCCGGTCACATTGTGCGTTTAGCGCCGGGCGCTGTGAAGGAAACGGTTTCCCGGACAAACAAATCTGATTCCGAGAAATCAAGCGAACCTTCTGAATGAAAAACTCTATTCAGGACCCAAAAATGAAAAAATGGATATGGGTGGCCGTCGCCACTTTGTGCACGACCGCTGCAATTGCGGAAGAACGCCACTTTGTCTGCGTCTCAGACCGCGACGGCAGTGAAGTGCGCCTCAAACGGGCGTCGGAAGGAGACAAGGGCATCATCGAAACCGCAAGTGTTTCTGGCGACGCGATGGTCTTCAAAGGCGTTGGCAACATGACGTTTGTCTATATCCAGGGCGATGAGGTCATGACCTTTGTTGTGAACTATGACGACATGACCTTTGATCTTTCGGTCAAAGGCCCCAACGCGGGGACTGATCGCGGCGCTTGTACTGAAACAAACGCCTGAGCCCCTTCCGACCATCTCGACCACGCACCGGAATTGACCGGTGCGTGACTGAGCCGGGCTTGATGTGGAAAGTCCGTCCTTCTTGAAAGCTTTTCTAGGGTTTTTTCGCTACCAGCAGGAAAATATGACGATAAACCGCGTGCAAAACATTGTGCCCGCGCAGACCGTTATGCCATAAGGTCGCACCCGGACAGTGAGAAGAAATAATGGACTTACTCAACGCGCTTGTTGCGCTTGCCAACTTTGTCATCGTGCCTGCGATTGCCTATGGCAGTCAGTTGGCATTGGGGGCGCTTGGCGTGACCCTGATCTACGGCATCCTGCGGTTTTCGAACTTTGCCCATGGTGACACCATGGCCTTTGGGGCGATGATCGCTGTGCTTGTCACCTGGGGCTTACAGGCCGCTGGTGTTAGCTTTGGGCCGTTGCCAACTGCCCTGCTCGCCCTGCCCTTTGCTATCCTTGGCTGCATCATGCTGGTGTTGGTTACAGACAGACTGGTCTACCGCTTTTACCGCGAACAAAAGGCCAAGCCGGTTATCCTTGTGATCGTTTCAATGGGTGTAATGTTCATCATGAACGGTCTGGTGCGCTTTATCATCGGGCCGGATGATCAAAAGTTCTCGGATGGTGCAAGATTCCTGATTTCCGCGCGTGACTTCAAGTCCATGACGGGCCTACAAGAGGGGCTGGCTATCAAGACCTCGCAAGGGATTACACTGATAGTGGCCGTTATTGCCGTGGCCTTGTTGTTCTGGTTCCTCAATAAAACACGAACCGGAAAATCGATGCGCGCCTATTCCGACAACGAGGATCTGGCGCTGTTGTCTGGTATCAACCCTGAACGTGTTGTGATGATCACCTGGATCATCGTAGCCGCCCTGGCGACCACAGCGGGTGTACTTTACGGGTTGGACAAGAGCTTTAAACCCTTCGTCTATTTCCAGCTTCTGCTGCCGATATTCGCTTCGGCCATCGTGGGTGGCCTTGGTAACCCACTGGGCGCAATTGCAGGCGGGTTCATCATCGCGTTTTCCGAGGTGACGATCACCTATGCCTGGAAAAAAGTACTGACCTATGTGGCCCCGGAAAACCTGGAGCCGTCCGGATTGGTTCAGCTCCTGTCCACCGATTACAAATTCGCTGTCAGCTTTGTCATCCTGCTGATTGTGCTTCTGTTTAAGCCCACGGGCCTGTTCAAGGGAAAAGCAGTATGACCGAATCTGTCAAAAACACTCTGCTTTTCATAGCGGTTGGCAGCCTCATTCTGCTGACCGGTTTCACGCAAAGCTGGAACACCGCCGTTCTGATTCTGAACATGGGGCTGATCTCGGCCATCATGGCGATCGGTGTGAACCTGCAATGGGGCTTTGCAGGCCTGTTTAACGTGGGGGTCATGGGCTTCGTCGCGCTGGGCGGTCTGGCCGTGGTGCTGGTTTCGACGGCGCCTACCCCGGGCGCCTGGGGCGCTGGCGGTTATGGTATCGTTCTGTCCTTACTACTGGGGGCTGCCACCGTGGTTGCAGCCGTACTGGTGGCAACAAAAATGCCCAAAGGCCGGGTGCAGACGCTCACAATAATCGCTGTCCTTATCGTCGGCTTTTTCCTCTACCGGGCCGTGTTCGACCCCAATGTTGCCGCGGTCGAGGCCATTGACCCGGCGATTGCCGGTAACATTGGTGGTCTGAACCTGCCCGTTCTGCTGGCCTGGCCTGCCGGAGGTCTGCTGGCAGCCGGGGCGGCATGGCTGATTGGCAAAACCGCGCTTGGGCTGCGGTCAGATTATCTGGCAATTGCCACGCTGGGTATCGCCGAGATTATCATCGCCGTCATGAAGAACGAGGATTGGCTGGCCCGCGGCGTGAAGAATGTCTATGGCATTCCGCGCCCCTCACCGGTTGTCGGGTACGAAGTTGAATTGCAGCAAGATCCGGCTTTTCTGGCCCGCGCCGAATGGCTGGGGCTGGATCCGGTCACTGCATCCACCCTCTCGGTGAAACTTGGGTATTCGCTGCTGTTCATGCTGGTTCTTCTGGCGTTACTCTGGATGGCGCAGATGGCGCTGAAAAGCCCGTGGGGTCGTATGATGCGCGCAATCCGCGACAATGAAGTCGCGGCCGAAGCCATGGGCAAGGACGTCACCCGTCGCCACTTGCAGATTTTCGTATTGGGGTCGGCCATTTGCGGAATCGCAGGCGCTATGATGACCACTCTGGACGGGCAGCTGACGCCAGGCACCTACAATCCGCTGCGTTTTACCTTTTTGGTTTGGGTCATGGTGATTGTTGGCGGTTCCGGCAACAACTTCGGAGCCGTACTTGGCGCGTTCCTGATCTGGTTCTTGTGGGTTCAGGTCGAGCCGATTGGCTTGTGGTTGATGAGTGTGATCACCGCTGGCTTGCCGGATGGCAGCACGCTGAAGTCACATCTTATTGATAGTGCCGCACATATGCGCCTGTTCACGATGGGCCTGATCCTGTTGATTGTTCTCAGATTCAGCCCAAGGGGTCTGATCCCCGAGAAATAGGTCAACGCCACGTTCCAATACGCAATACCGCGCCACTAATCTGGCGCGGTTTCTTGATTCTTAAGGTTTTTCTGAATAAACGGACCCACCACAGTGTTTTTGATTTGCAGCAGGTCCCTGGCACTCACACCCGCCTATACCGTTTTAATCAATCAACATGACGAGTAGACAAGAGTAGAAAATGAAAGCACCACATCTGAAATCACTCATTCTGTTTCCGGCTATTGCCGTTGCAGTATCCGCCTGCGTCCCCAGTCCCGAAGATCTTGAGACGACGCCGGTCAAAGTACAGACACCAAAAGGTGTCGTGACCTGTCAGCTATATCGTCAGGATCGCGTGACCTGGGACCGTGCAATCGACTTCCCGGCCACGAAGATGTCGGTTCCCGAGGCTGACGCCTATTGTCGTCAGGAAGGCCAACGCCGACTGAAGTAAACGCGACAGCGCCCTCAAAGGGCGCTGCGTTACTTACCTGTTGCGAAACAAACCGCCAAGGATACCGCGCACAATCCGGCGCCCGGTTGTACCTTTAAGCTCTTTGATCACCGCTTCGGTCATTGCCGTGGCGAAGGTGTCCTGCTTGCGCTCAACCCGGGATGAGGACCGACCGACCCGGCTGCCGGAGTATCTGCGGGCGGAAGAGTATTCGCGTTCGATCGGCGATTGCGCTTCGAGAACTTCGTCGGATTCCGCCCGTTCCGCTGCACTGGCCGCAGCTTGGGCTCGCGCCTGAAGAATCTCGAAGGCAGATTTTCGATCTACGCTCTTATCGTATTTCCCTGCCATCGCCGAGGCGGCAAGGATATCCCGGCGTTCGGCATCTGAAATTGGCCCCAGCTGAGATCCCGGTGGACGAATAAGCGTACGCTCGACCACGCCCGGAACGCCTTTCTTTTGCAGCATTGAGGTGACAGCTTCGCCAACGCCGACTTCGCGAATTGCCGTTTCCGTGTCGAAAGTCGGGTTTTCGCGATAGGTTTCAGCGGCCAGCCTCAGGTTCTTTCGGTCCCGCGCCGTGAATGCCCTTAGTGCGTGCTGTATACGGTTGCCCAGCTGTCCAAGAATATCTTCCGGGATGTCAGCAGGGCTCTGAGTGATAAAATATACCCCCACACCCTTTGAACGGATCAGGCGGGCGACCTGTTCAACCTTGTCCACCAGAACCTTAGGCGCATCGTCAAACAGCAGATGGGCCTCGTCAAAAAAGAACACCAGCTTTGGTTTTTCTGGGTCCCCAACCTCTGGCAACTCTTCGAACAGTTCGCTCAGCAGCCATAACAGGAACGTTGCATAAAGCCGTGGGGCAGCCATCAGCTGGTCGGACGCCAGTATGTTCACCATCCCCTGCCCGTTTTCGTCAGTTCGCATCAGATCGGCCAGATCCAGTGCAGGCTCGCCAAACAGCTTTGTACCACCCTGATTCTCGAGAACCAGCAGACGTCGCTGAATCGCCCCAATCGAGGACGTGGATACGTTGCCGTATCGCAATGACAGTTGCGCCCGATTCTCTCCGATCCAGACCAGCAGCGCCTGTAAGTCCTTGAGGTCCAGCAGCGGCATCCCTTCTTCGTCGGCCACGCGGAACGCGATATTCAGGATACCTTCCTGCGCCTCGCTCAACTCCAATAACCGCGACAGCAAAAGCGGACCCATTTCCGTCACTGTCGTACGCACCGGATGGCCCTGTTCACCGAACAGATCCCAGAATGTCACCGGGCAGGCAGAATAGGCAAAATCCTCGAACCCGATCCGACTGGCCCGGTCCTGAAAGGCCTGATTCAGTTTGTGGGTCTCGCTTCCGGGAAGGGCCACCCCAGACAGGTCCCCTTTCACATCCGAGAGGAATACCGGGACACCCGCCTGAGAAAAACCTTCTGCAAGAATCTGCAATGTCACGGTCTTGCCGGTACCAGTTGCCCCGGCAATCAATCCATGGCGGTTCGCATATTTCAACGTAAGTTCCTGCGGCTGAGCATAGTTTACACCGCCACCGCCCAAAAAGATATTCGTGCCCATTAACATTGCCTTATTGTTCACCGATCCGCCGCCAGCATACAAAGTTAACCTTTGACTGCGATAGTCTATTTGCCTTGCGTTGCGGGGCAAACTTCCTCCCTGTCGACTGGCCGTGCCTGCTGGCACGGCCCTTTTGGTTCGGCCCCTAGATTATTATTCTGGCGCATAGATTAAAAATTGAGGATAGCTGTTGACCCGTGTGCGCCCCTTCCGTAGGGTTTGCGCATAAATAAGTCGGCCAGTCCGACGGGGAGAAACTTATGGGGAAGGGAGCTGGTCGAACAGCTCCCTTTTTCTAATCTCCGAAGGTGCGGCTTCATCCCTCAGGCAAGAATCCGTTCACGTTCACAAAGGCTGCTCTGTTAGTGCCTGACACTGGTTCAGAAGAGTGTTAAACGAAGCAAAAAGATCAATCATCAACCCGAGGCATTCATGATCAAGAAAATCCTTTCGTTCAACACGGTCGCCGCCGTTCTGCTGTCCGGAGCAGCGTATGCACAAGACACAACCACAACCGCGCCAGACGCTGGTCTGGACCTAGGTCAGGAAGGACCCCGGGTCGGAGAACAGTTCGTAAAGGAAGAATTCGGCGATTGGGACGTATCCTGTATCAAGGCACAGGAAGGCGAGGATCCTTGTGCCATCGTTCAGGTTCTGGAAGGCAACAATGGTGATCCGATCGCAGAAGTATCGATCGGGAAACTGCCGGAAGGTGGTGCCGCCGTTGCTTGGGCAAACGTCATCGTACCCCTGGAAACACTGCTGCAAGCGCAACTGGCCCTGTCAATCGATGGCGCTCCGCGTAAATTGTACAACTATCACCAATGCGTTCCCGTGGGCTGCATCGCGCAATTAGGTCTTAGCCAAGGGGATATCGATGCGATGAAAGCTGGCACTAAAGCGACGTTTTCGCTGGTTCCAGCCCGTTTCCCGGATCAGGTTCTTGAAATGGACATGTCGCTCTCCGGCTTCACATCGGGCTTTGACGCTCTGAACGTCAACACAAACTAAGAAAAAAACATCCGTGGAAGCCGCCGTATTAGTAACGGCGGCTTTTTCACTAAACCCGCTTCAGGGCCAGTACGGCATTTAACCCACCAAAGGCGAATGCGTTGCTGAGAGCGACGTCGACCTTTGCCTCGCGCGCTTCGTTCGGTACGACGTCCAACGCGCATTCCGGGTCCGGTTCCTCATATCCGATCGTCGGTGCAATGACACCGTCCCGCAGCGCCATGATACAGGCCAGCAGCTCAACCGCGCCGGTCCCGCCAATCAGATGACCGTGCATGGATTTCGTGGACGAGATCATCAGATCGTCGGCGTGTGGGCCAAATACGTCGGCCACAGCTGCGCATTCGGTTTTGTCATTTGCAGCCGTTCCGGTGCCATGAGCGTTGATATAGCCCACATCTTTTGCGTTCAGCTTCGCATCGGCCAAAGCACCAGCCATGGCACGCGCGGCCCCTTGTTTGCTGGGCATCACAATGTCCGAGGCATCCGATGACATGGCAAAGCCGACAACTTCGCACAGAATTTCGGCACCTCGGGCCCGGGCGTGTTCGTATTCTTCAAAAACAAAGACACCTGCCCCTTCACCCTGCACCATTCCGTTGCGGTTGGCACTGAAAGGGCGACATGCGTCTTTCGACATCACGCGCAACCCTTCCCAGGCTTTGACACCGCCGAAACACAGCATGGATTCCGAGCCCCCCGTTACCATGACCGGAGCCGCGCCACTACGCACCATCTGAAAAGCCTGAGCCATCGCATGATTTGACGACGCACATGCTGTCGAGACCGTGAAACTTGGGCCCTTCAGGTTGTGTTCCATGGAAACGTGGCTTGCGGCAGCATTGTTCATGAGTTTTGGAACGACAAAGGGATGTACCCTGTTTTTGCCATCCTCATAAACCGAACGGTAATTGTCATCCCAAGTCGAAACACCACCGCCCGCAGTCCCCAGAACAACACCTGATCTGGCTGCAAGTTCGCCATGAAACTCGATACCCGACTGCTCAATCGCCTCTTTGGCTGCCGTCAGGGTGAATTGGGTGAAGCGGTCGTACAGCGACATCTGCTGTCGGTTGAACCGCCCTTCTGCCTCGAACCCCCGGACCTGTCCGCCGATCTTGATGGTCAACCGGTCGACATCCCGAAATTCCAGATCGGAAATACCACAACGACCTTCGCGCATGGCTTCCAGCGTGTCAGGGACCGAATGGCCCAGCGAATTGATCGTACCCGCTCCGGTTATGACAACGCGTTTCATGAGCGTTTGTCAGACCTTTTCCGACACAAGCTTTTCGATCCCAGAGATGATCGCAGCCACATTAGAGATATCAAAATCACTGGCCTCGGGTTCGTTGGCATTGAAAGGAATCGAAATGTCGAACTCTTCCTCGATGGCAAATATGCTTTCGACCAGTCCAAGGCTGTCGATACCCAGATCTTCCAGCGTGCTTTCGGGCATTACATCCGATGGCTCCAGAACGGCCTGCTCTGCAATGATCGCGATGACGCGGTCGCTGATGCTCATGTCGATCCCCTGATTATCAGTTTGAAGTTGATTTAATCGCTCGGGGTCTGTTTGAAAACAGCCTTTTTGAGTGCCTCGACGTCGCGGGCCATGCGGGGCAAGCGTCGTTGCGCCTTGTAGATATCCGTATGCGTTTCCATTTTGACGCCGGGATACCCCATGATCACGCGGCCGGCGGGAACATTGGACAGTATCTTGGTGCCGCCTCCGGCAATAACCCCGTCCCCGATGAATATGTTGTCGACAACGCCGGTCTGACCGCCCAGAACCACGTTGTTTCCAATCTCAACCGATCCCGACACACCAGTCTGACCGCACAGCAGGCAGTCCTGACCGACGCGAGTGTTGTGCCCGACATGGACCAGATTATCCAACTTGGATCCGTTGCCGATACAAGTGTTTCGGATCGTGCCATTATCGATTGTACAATTCGCGCCGACTTCGACGTCATCACCGATTTCCACCGCACCCAACGAATGAATGCGCAGCCAGCTCTGTGCTTTGGCCTCACCCTGATCGCCCATTGTCTTGCGTACATTTTCGACGCCCGAGACTTCGGGTGTTACGAAGCTAAACCCGTCCCCTCCGATCCGGGCACCGGGTTGCGCGATAAAGCGATCTCCGATCCGCGCCCGTGCGCCAATGCTGACCATTTCGCGCAACACCGCCTGGTCGCCCAATATGGCGTCCATTCCCACCACGCACTGTGCCCCTATGACAGAGCCTGCGCCGATCCGGGCGCGCGCGCCCACAACAACCAACGGACCAATCGCCACATCCCGACCGATTTCAGCGGTCGGGTCGATCACGGCCGAGGGGTGAATCCCGGGTTCAACTCCCTGCCCCCGATCCAGCATGGCCGTGATGCCAGCCATGGCCATTCGGGGACGTTTGACAAAGATCGCGGCACGCAGTCCCATCGCCTGCCAGTCGGCCCCTTCCCAAAGGACAGCCGCACGTGCGGCTCCGTTGGCAAGCGCCTCGGCATATTTCGGAGACATAGCCATCGCCAAATCTGTCGGACCTGCGTCGCCCGGTTCGGCGGCGCGCACGATCGTCAGGCCGCCATCGCCCTGACATTCTGCCCCCAGAGACTCGGCGATCTGTTGTATGGTAAACTGCATGGCGGGCTTCCTTTTGGCAGGATTTGCCCTGTGCTTACCCCTGAACGTCCGGCAGGGCCACCCCTGCCTTTTGCAAGGCTTCCCAAATCTTGCCGTCCCGCCCATAAACATCGCGGCGATACTGCACTTCGCCTTTGGGGCCGATATAGGCCGTGCGATAAATCAGATGCACCGGAACTTTCTGCTCCAGATTGACTTTGGTTTCTTTTCCGGTGTTCAGAACGCGATGGAAGAATGCCTTTGGATCTTCCTCCTGTTTGGCCAGCAAGGCGTAAGCAAATTCAAAGGGCTGGGCCAAGCGGATACACCCATGTGAAAAGGCCCGAACCTCACGCGAGAACAGGTTTTTCTGTGGAGTATCATGCAGATAGATGTTGTGCTTATTGGGGAACATGAACTTCACCAGACCCAGCGCATTGCTTTGGCTGGGCGGTTGGCGCATTGCGAAAGGAAAATTTCTGGTCGTAAACTGGGTAAAATCCACCGCACTCCGATCGACTTGCCTGCCGCTTCTGTCAGTTATCAGAATATGGCCCACGGCATTCGGGTTTGATTGCAGCTTCGGCAGGTATTCCTTGGTCACGATCGAGCGGGGAACATGCCAACTTGGGTTAATCACCATATGCTCCATCTCATCCGAAAACTCTGGACTTCTGCGATCATGAGCATTTTTACCGATGACTGCGCGGGTTTCAAAAGTGATTTGCCCGTCGTCCACGATCTTGGCTGAGAAATCGGCTTGGTTCACAAGGATATGACGCGTACCTCGTTCCCGAGGCAGCCAGCGTTCGCGTTCCAACGCAACGTAAACGGCTTTCAACCGGTCTGTGGCTGGACGGTTAATCTCGGCAATCGTCCCCTTGCCCGCCACGCCATCGGGTTCAAGCCCATGCGCTGTTTGAAAGGTGCGTACACCTTCCAACAACGCGTTGTCGAAAGACGGGCTGGCGGATGGTTTCATGTAACCCATCACCACCAGACGGTCGCGCAACTTGACGACATTCGGTCCGGTATCACCGTATTCCAGCTTGTTTTCGGGCACCGTTGGCCCCCATCCGCCCTGGAACACCAGTTTTTCCAGAACCAGCTTCTGCTTCATCAGCGCCCGGTATTGATGTGTTTGCGGTGACAGGGCTGCAAAGTAGGCCGCGCCCTGCGTGTTTATTCCCTGCAAATGCTCGGCCGCGCTGCGACGTTCTACGGATCGAACCAGCCCCTCATCGACACTGCCAGGCCTGATTACGCCTGCGTAAAGCGCGTCGGCATATTTGACAAAGATACGGCTCAGCTCTGCTTCAACAGCACCGAGATCGCGCACCGAACGGGCCTTTTCCATCTTCTCCATCACGGCGGCAACAGTTGGCTCGGCCTGTGGCAGGCCATGCAGATGCGCATTCGTAAGCGCATTGATCAGCGCCGCCCGGCGCCGTGTGTGTTCGGGCGTATCACCCACCCAAACTGGCGAAAACCCGTTCGCCCGGTAGAATTCGACCAATTGCGGCGCCTGCGGCGTATGTTCAGCAATCGCCATCTGAAACGCAGTCCCTGGCACCGCTTCAGGCGACGTATTGGCGACAGATGCAGTAGCCACGAAACACGCGGCAAACAGGATGCTGGTACTGGTGCGGAGAACGGAAAGCATAGGATGGCCTTGAAATTCAATAGCTTGAACTGGTGATTGATACGTCGCACGATTATGCAGTCGCGTCAGAACGCTTGTCCACTCACGAAATCCTTACCAATTCGCTTCTTCGTGGGCCTGATGCGCGTTTGCATCGGCAGGGTGACCCAAAGCCCACAACTGCGAAATTTTCGTGATTCGCTGTGACATATGCGCAAAAAACTGCCGAAAATTCCCCCTTGAAAAGGTGCAATTGAAACACTTCTTGGCCGTCGATTCCGATTGTGCCATACATTCCGCATCTGGGATGGGAATAATTAAGACAGTGCACGTAACATCGTGTGCAGGCAGGAACAGTACGGGACGAAACTAAAATGACAGAGAGCAGTTCCTCGGGCTTGACCCGGCGTGCCCTATTGGGAGCGTTTGCAGCAACGGCAGTCGTAGCAGCACCCACCTACTCCAACGCAGCAGGCTTTTTACGCGGTGGCGGCGATATTCGTCGCATTCGTATGTATTCCGGTCGCACTGGCGAACGGTTGGATATGATCTATTGGGTCGATGGTAAGTATATCAAGGACGCTGTCAAAGAAGTGAACAACTTCATGCGTGATTGGCGCACAGATCAGGTAAAATCCATCGATTTGCGCACGATTGATATCATGGCGGCATCACACAACCTGCTGGATGTCAACGAACCCTATATGCTTTTGTCAGGCTATCGCTCTCCTCAGACCAACGCAATGCTGCGCTCCCGGTCGCGCCGTGTGGCGCGCAATTCGCTTCATATGGAAGGGCAAGCAGCTGATCTGCGCCTTGCCTCCCGCTCGGTTTCACAGATGGCCAAGGCAGCGATGTCGTGCCGCGCAGGCGGAGTTGGTCAGTATTATGGATCGAACTTCGTACACATGGATTGTGGCGTGGTTCGCACCTGGCGCGGGTAACACCCGGACGCTTTTGGTCTGTTCAGAACTTATACTGACTGTATCTTCCGGTCGGTTTTCTAGTAGTCGTAGCGATTGGCGGCAGAGCCGCCAAGTCTGCTAATTTGCTATTCTCGGCACCTGACAGAATATCTCTCCCTCAAGCACTGCAACTCAGCTATGATTATTAGCTTGCGAGCCGTTGCAATGACTGCACAATCAATGCGCTAAGCAAGCCAAATGACAAGCCCACTGTTCAGGGCTTCCGAATTCAATCCGACGTTGAATACAGGGTGGCGCACCTTAGAGGATTACTCTTCTATTCTTGCAGTATTATTTCTAATATTTTTCAGTCACTTAAATCAATGCAAAAATATCTTGTGTCACTCTTTGTGTCACCTTCATTTGGTAAATAAACACACGACCCAACAATCTCTTGGTTTTCCAAACGACTTGCATTGCCCCGGTCATGTGTCTTTTGGCTTAACGAACTCAACAATTGTCACTGGTATCGGAACTGCTTCTCTCGGCCTCTGCCCTTCCGGCGTTTCTTTTCTGGTCAACTTGTCACACTCAGCGCTCGCTGCTTCGATAGCCTCGATCACATGAGCAGCCTCATCTGACTGGTCCGATTTGATTGTTAGTGCATCATCGGCCTGTGATCCATCGGGATGATGGTTTCGGGCGCTGGCGGGCGATAGCCCTGTGCACTGTGGGGGCGTTTTGTGTTGTAGTGTCTCCTCCATTGTTCGATCAGAATTTGAGCTTCGCGCAGGCTGTAGAAGACTTCACCGTTGAGTAGCTCATCCCTGAACCTGCCATTGAAACTTTCACAGTATCCGTTCTCCCACGGGCTCCCAGGTTCAATGTAAGCCGTCTGGGCGCCAACTGCGGCGATCCAGTCTCGGACGGCCTGGGCGATAAATTCTGGCCCATAACACCTTCGGAATGATGTTAATGCAGAGGCTATGATTTCCTGCGCAGCCCTCAAATAGCGCAGCAGGTGATCATAGCCGGTTCTCA